>DASQZP010000906.1:0-2164 GCA_035638655.1 Bacteroidales bacterium | reverse complement strand
CGGAAAGAATTTTCACATGTACGGCACTTATTGCCTGTCCGCTTGCCTGTATTACAAATTATGCAGTTATGTTCGGACTCGGAGCTATGTATCCGGGATACAGCCAGGTTCACAATACATTGAGTGAAATGGGTGTTGCTGCCAGTCCGGTTTCACATCTAATCTCCGGTTGGTGGGTCATTTTGGGAAGTCTCATAATACTTTTTGGCATTGGCTTTCGGAAAGCCTTCAGAAATGAGAACGGAATCGTTCGACTGGCTTCCTGGCTAATTATATTATATGGCATCGGAGATGACATTGGCTCGGGCCTGTTTCGCATCAGCCGCATGGCAAACGGACGGCTGACGCCCATCGGCTTGCTGCATGATGGTCTGGGCGGTATCGGGGTAGCCGCTATCTTGATCCTGCCTCTTCTGTTACTTACCATTTTTCCAAACCGGAAACACCCCGGATTTTACCGCCTTTCAATAGGAATTTTAATTGCAGCACCTCTTTTCCTTATTCTTTTCAGTATTTCCAAATCGATTAATGACCCATTCAACTTCTTTGTATTATACAAAGGTCTGTGGCAGCGACTACTTGGACTTACCTTTTATATTTACCTGGCAGCACTGGCTTTTATGTCATTAAAGCATCTAAAAAGCAGAGAGCTGGAATAACAGAAGACGAGCTGGAAAATCGAAAAAACAGTTGATTTCAGATTTACAATTCTGAAAGGTGAAAATTGATTTTGCAAAGGTACTGGATATCAAATCTACAAACCACCCCAAACAACAGAATAAACTTTCGGGGTCCAAGTGAGACACTTGAACCATCTGTCCTATAAATTTCAAACACTGAACAAACAACCGAATTACTACCGAATAACAACTGAATCAACCAACGAATACCCTATTCCAGCTTCCTCACCCTCACATCCACAGCCTTATCATCAGCCATCAACCTCAGCAGTTCTGATACATCCGTATCACCATAATGATAAGGATACAGGATTTTTGGATGGATCATTTCTGCTGCATGGGCAACCTGCTCTGGGGTCATGGTATAAGGCTGATTCATGGGCAGAAAAGCAATATCAATATCCTTCAGGGTATCCATTTCCGGTATATCTTCAGTATCGCCGGCGACATAAACCCGCTTATCACTGAATGTCAGGATGTAACCATTGTCACGACCTTTTGGATGGAATTTGTCACGTCCTTCCGTGGTATTATAAGCCGGTACTGCTTCGATTTCAACCCCTTCAATTGTAATCTGGTCACCGTTCTTCATTACCCTGCCCTTGTTCAGCTCATCATACACTGTCTGGGTTTCCACAAGCTTTGTGTCTTCTTTGGTAACATCGCTGATTGCCTTTGGATCAAGATGATCGCGGTGCTGATGAGTAATAAGGATCAGGTCTGCCTTTGGAAAACCAGAATAATCTGCCAGTTTACTCCAGGGATCCACATAGATCTTTTTACCGGCAAAATCAAACATAAGCGAACCGTGCCCAATAAAATACATGGTAAGTTCACCGCCGGAAGTCTGGATCCTGTCACTTTCATACTCAGCAGGCTGAGCTATTGCTGCAGTTGTTAATGATGCCATAATCAAAAAACTTAAGAACACATTTTTCATAATTTTCCGGGTTAGGTTAATCAAGGGTCTTAAGAATACGCATGGCTTCATGCACATGCTTTTCCGGTTCACTGAGTGAATCAAAGACATACGCCACGTGCCCGGTTTTGTCAACTACAAAGGTAACTCGTCCGGGGATTGGTGATACCCGTACACCGAATTTTTTTCTCACCACATTTCCTTCATCAGCCAGCAGGGTAAAAGGCAGGTGGTATTTTTCAGCAAAATCTTTGTGACTTGCTACCGATTGACCGCTGATTCCTATTATTTTGGCATCAGCTTTTTTGAATACCTCATACTGATCGCGGAAGGTGCATGCCTCTTTGGTACACCCGGGTGTCTCATCTTTCGGGTAGAAATAGATCACCAGGTTTTTCTTGCCCAGTACACTGTCAATATTAAACATATTTCCATCCTGATCAGGAAGGGAGAATTCGGGAATCCTGTCCCCTTTTTGTAGCATCTGGGCATTGCTGCAGGCAGCAAATAAGAAAAAAGCAACAACTGATAATAATATGCTATACTTTTTCATTTTGTGAAGTTT
>DASQZP010000905.1:0-2641 GCA_035638655.1 Bacteroidales bacterium | reverse complement strand
TTTCAGCATCAATGCTGATTTACCGGCAGGGGTATACCTGCTGAAGGTACAATCTGATGAAACGGGAATTTTAATGAGGAAGATATTTATAAAGTAATCATTTAAAAACCTGACAGGAAGCACAAGCCTGTCAGGTTTATGTGTTTTTCACTAACCTGGTAAAATATGGATCTGCCAGGTTTTTTATTTTTATCAAAAATTGCCCTAAGCATTGAAATCTTTGTCATTATTGCTTTCCGGCGATAACATTATTTTATAGCTTTGTAGAATACTTACCAATAATCCCTTGTCATGGCAAAAATATATAAAGAAGATGCATTGCGTTATCATGCTGAGGGACGCCCCGGAAAAATCGAGGTAGTTCCTACCAAACCACACAGTACCCAACACGATCTCTCCCTGGCGTATTCGCCGGGAGTCGCCGAACCCTGTCTGGAGATACAGAAAAACGCTGACCTGGCTTACCTGTATACAGCCAAAAGCAACCTGGTGGCTGTAATTTCAAATGGCACCGCGGTGCTCGGACTGGGTGACATCGGTGCACTGGCAGGGAAACCGGTAATGGAAGGGAAAGGGTTACTGTTTAAAATATTTTCGGACGTAGATGTGTTTGATATTGAGGTTGATGAAAAAGATCCGGAAAAATTCTGCAGCGTGGTAAAAGCTATTTCTCCCACTTTCGGAGGGATTAACCTGGAAGATATTAAATCTCCGGAGTGTTTTGAAATTGAAGAGACATTAAAAAAAGAGCTCGATATTCCCGTTTTTCATGATGATCAGCACGGAACAGCCATCATTTCATCCGCCGGATTGATCAACGCACTGGAACTTATCGGGAAAGATATCCGGAAGGTGAAGATCGTTGTGAATGGGGCCGGAGCTTCGGCAATTTCGTGTACCCGGCTTTACATGTCTATGGGAGCTAAACCCGGGAATATAATCATGTGCGACAGCAAAGGGGTGATCACCACCCAGAGGAAGGATCTGAACAAATATAAGCAGGAATTTGCCCGCGATATGAAAATTACCACGTTGGCAGAAGCACTGGAAGGTGCAGATGTATTCCTTGGTTTGTCGGTAGGTAATATTCTTAGCCGTGAAATGCTGCAATCGATGAAAAAGAATCCAATCGTCTTTGCCATGGCCAATCCGGATCCTGAAGTAACTTATGAAGATGCCATGGCTGCCCGTCAGGATATTATTTTTGCCACCGGACGGTCCGATTATCCAAATCAAATAAACAATGTGCTGGGTTTCCCTTTTATTTTTCGCGGTGCACTCGATGTGAAAGCCACTTCGATTAATGAGGAAATGAAAGTAGCCGCTGTTAAGGCACTGGCACAACTGGCAAGGGAAGATGTGCCTGAAATGGTAAACCGTGCTTATAAGTCCACAAACCTGGTGTTTGGCCGGGAATATATCATACCTAAACCGCTGGACCCGAGACTTATCGTGCGGGTGGCCCCCGCTGTTGCAAAAGCTGCCATAGAATCTGGTGTGGCACGTATGAAGATAGATAACTGGGAGGCGTATGAAAATAACCTGCGCAAACGTCTGGGACTTGATAACCCGCTTGTACGGGATATCCGTCTTAAAGCCCAGCAGAATCCTAAAAAAGTGGTTTTTGCCGAGGCTGCCAATTACAAGGTGTTGAAAGCTGCCCAGGAAATTATACACGAGGGCATTGCCGAGCCTGTATTACTTGGCAACTGGGAGGAGATTGAAATTGTAGCCAGAGAAAACCAGATAGAACTTCCAAAGGTAACTATTATTGACCCGCGTGGAAACGAAGAGGAACTGCGTCGAAACCGGTTTGCCGGTCTGCTGTACAGCCGGCGGCAACGCAAAGGACTTAACCTGGATGAGGCACACAACCTCATGTATAACCCGAATTATTTTGGTGTGATGATGGTGGAAACCGGTGAGGCAGATGCTTTCGTGAGTGGTTTCTCGAGTAAATATGCCGATGTGATCAGGCCTGCCCTTCAGATAACCGGTACCAATAACCCCCAGAAACATATCGCCGGTATGTATGTGGTGCAAACCAAGAAGGGTTCCTTCTTCTTTGCCGATACCACGGTAAATGTACAACCTACCGCACAAACCCTGGTGGATACCACGCTGTTGACTGCCAATGCTGTTGAACGTTTTAATATTGTTCCTAAAATTGCCCTTGTTTCCTATTCAAACTTTGGCTCCAACCGGGAAGGCAGTCCGCTTATTGCTCATGAAGCAGTTGAAATTCTGCACCGCGATTATCCCGAGCTGATAGTCGATGGAGAAATGCAGGCAAATTTTGCTTTCAATCCGGAACTTCGCAAGAGTAAATTTCCATTCTCCAAACTCAAAGATATGGATGTGAATACCATTATCTTCCCGAATCTCAGTTCGGGGAATATCGCTTACAAAATGATGCAGGAAATTGGCGGTGCTGAAGTAATTGGTCCGATTTTACTTGGGATCGGAAAACCAATTCATATTCTGCAGTTGGAGAGTTCAGTGCGTGAAATCGTAAATATCGCGGCTATCGCTGTGGTGGATGCGCAATGTATCGAAGACGAAGACTGTAATTAGAGTCTGTCCCTAATTCTAAAGAACTGCTTGAAAAAAGCAATACAGGCAGAGAGCAAATTGATTTTCT
>DASQZP010000904.1:0-5365 GCA_035638655.1 Bacteroidales bacterium | reverse complement strand
GGCTGCAGAACTGGTAAAACCAGATGCAGGAAAATGCCTTTACCTGCTTGATGAACCAACCACCGGTCTGCACTTCATGGATATTGAAAAGCTTATCAATGTTTTGAACCGTATTGCAACCAATGGTCATGCAGTTTATATCATTGAACACCATCCCTGGCTGGTTGACAATGCCGGCTATGTTGTTGAGCTGGGGCCCGAAGGAGGTAAAAACGGTGGAAACGTGCTTTTTCAGGGAATGAGAGATTGATATTTTGGATGCGGGGGAGGAGGAAAGGAAAGGATTCCGACTATTTTTCCGCCGCATCTCGCGCGCATTTGTAATGCGTGCGTTACCCATTGAAAGATTTAGCCCTCCAATTTTCGGCTTCCCGCTTCCTTCTCCTCAAGCATCTTTGCTGCCATGACAAACCGCAGGTCACTGTACGTGAATTCATCCCCCAGGGCATTTTTAATTTCTCCCAGTTTATTGGTTTCCAGCTTTCTGGATACTTCAAGAATCGGTTTGATCTTATATTCATCTACAAAAGTAACGGCAGGAATCTCTCCACGAGCTACATAATAAGAAAGATGTCCTTCAATGGTTGATTCGGCCAGTTGGCGTTCCTTTGCTATTTCTTCAATTGTTTTCCCGTCTTTATAATAACCATAACTGATTTCACGCGAGGGTATTTTTTCACCGGAGTCCTGTTCCTTTTTAGCCTTACGTGATAATTTCACCTTTTTATCAGGCAGATTCTTCGAGCTTTTGTTGAATGAGACTTTCATCAGCTCTTTCCCTTCCAGGGCCTGGTAATAATCAGCTTTGGATAATTCTTTCTGATTTAAAGCAGCAGCAACCAGGGCTTCTGCTTTAAACAAGGTTTTAAGCTGACTGGTGAACAATGCTTCCACTTCCTGCAATTCTCTTCTATACTTGACAGTACCAGACTGATTTTTTATCTCCTGATCGTGTTTATTCACCTTTTCTGCCAGATCCTTCAGCAGTGGTTCAAAATACCCAATTGCGGCTTTCACCCTTTGGTATAACCTGGGTAACCCGTCTTCTCCTTCTGTGGCTACAATGTGCTTCACCTGATCCTGAAAACGACCGCCTACCTGTTTGAGAGGCCCCATTCCGGACAATAATTTCTTAGCCCACTTGTGGTATTGCTGCTTCGAAGATTTCTTTTCGTCCTTGTTATAGCTTGCCACATGTACACTAAACTGAGCCAGCAGGGAACCAAAATCAAAAGCGTTGATAACAGTATCTCTCACAAAAAGTACCGTTGAAGTCTTAAAATCCTTCTCTAAATTTTCTGCAGTGGGTTTACTATTCGTAAAATTAACCAGCGAGGCATCCGGTCCCAACGCGGTAGCAGGGATGGGGGCAGTCAGGATCAATCCGTCGAGTGAAACCAGTCTTGAAAGCGCCACATAAATCTGTCCGGGAGCAAAAGCCCTTGATACATCAATGATGGCTTTCTCAAACGTGAGTCCCTGACTTTTGTGAACAGTAATGGCCCAGGCAAGTTTAATCGGGTAATGAACAAAAGTTCCCATGATCTTCTCTTCAATCTCATTGGTTTCTTTGTTTAAGGTATATCGCTTGTTTTCCCAGGTGTATTTTTCCACTTCAGCAGGATCGCTCCCATCATCAAAACTCACTTCAATATCTTCATCCGACAAACCTGTGACAGTTCCTATCTTGCCGTTAAAGTAACGCTGTTCTCCCGAATAGTCGTTCTTAACGAACATCACCTGGGCCCCCGGCTTCAGTTCAAGGGTATATTCAACCGGATAAATATTCTCAGTAAAATCACCGGTTACCTCTGCCTTAAATTTAAACGATTTACCTTTCAGTTTAGCCAGTGCTCGGCTGTTGATCTCGTCAGCACGCTTATTGTGGGTTGTAAGGTAAACATAGCCCTTATTCTCCTCAGGCTGGACGCCCGGGTCGCAGTAACGGTTCAATACTTCAATATCCTCCGGGGTGATATGATTATCCCGCAAATGATTCAGTATGTTGATAAAAGTAGCATCCGACTGCCTGTATATTTTGCCCAGCTCAACATAAACAGGAGGTGATTGCTTCAGCGCCTTTGCTTCAAAAAAATAAATGCTTTCATAAAACTGATTGAGATATTCCCATTCAGCATGTTTGACTACAGGCGGTAACTGAAGCAGGTCGCCGATAAAAAGGATCTGAATGCCTCCAAAAGGCTGTGAATTTCGTCTGACTGACCGCAGTGTGACATCGATGGCATCAAGAATATCAGCACGCAACATACTCACTTCATCGATAATCAGCAATTCAAGCTCCCGCAACATTTTTCTTTTGGTTGTATTTAACTGCAAGGA
The DNA here is from genome assembly GCA_035638655.1 of Bacteroidales bacterium. GTDB lineage: Bacteria > Bacteroidota > Bacteroidia > Bacteroidales > DASQZP01 > DASQZP01. The sequence goes on along the minus strand of DASQZP010000904.1, from coordinate 3,025 downwards.
ACGGGTGAGCGTGCGTGGTGAGCTCAATGGCAGGCTTGCTCCATCCTGATAACGAATATCATCTGAAGGAAGGAAAGTACCAAAGGGTAACTGAAACAGTGAATGAAGCGTAACCCCGCCGGCATTAATCGCCGCGATTCCTGTGGGCGCCGCTACAATTGTATTCTTAAACGTGCGATGGATGATCTCTTTCAAAAAGGTTGTCTTTCCGGTACCTGCCTTACCCGTCAGAAAAACATGACGATTGGTCCCGTTGATAAATCTTGAAGCGATTGTTGCTTCACTGCCTTCGGTAAAAACTTCCATATCTTAAAATAATTATTGACTTTCAAAATTACCGGTTCATAAATCCTCTTTTACTGCACCATAAAAATAAAAAAAAGAGAATGAAGAAATGAATATAAAAACAAGTTTATCAATGAACGGTCATTTTAGATAATTATCTTTTTCAGATTAACAGAAATTCTGTGCCAGGAAAAAGATCCGAAAAGGCAACAATTATAAAATTTTTTTGACATAAAAAAGAGGCTGTGCGCGCAGAACAGCCTCTTTTCATTTGCCCTGAAAATTATTATTCTTTTACTACCTTTAGCACATAATTTTCTTTATCAGAAGTAATCCTGAGGAGATATATGCCTTTGGGAATATTCTGCAGATCAAGTTGTGTATCCTGAGTATCCTTTTCAATATTACCCTGCAGCACCTTGCTTCCATTCAGATCATACAGCATGTAAACAGTATTCCTCTCTGCAGTTCTTTCTATAAACCTGATTGTCAGATTATTGTTGACGGGATTAGGAAAGCAGATTATCTCATCTCCTGACGTTTTGCTTTCCGTGACTGAAGTTATCTCGCAAGATCCTATTTCAATTGTTTCGGTATATTGAGCACTATCACCACAACTATTGACCATGGTAATTATTACCGCATAGGTTCCTGAATGCTGGTAACGATGTTCAAGAATCCTGTACATGGCTCCATCAAGCCTAGTTGTCTCACCATCCCCGAAATCCACCAGCAGTTGGTTTACACCCATAAAAGTAAATTTAACTGCTTCATTAATACAATAAGTCTGTTGGGGAGTAACTTCGTATTCACCAAATGTCCTGGCAAAACTATTGACTGAAATAGCAACGCTATCAGTAATAACCTCACCACAGCCATTGGTGAAGAACGCTTTCACCTTGTAATTTCCCTGCTGAGAATAAGCATGTGCCGTGTACATATATGATATTCCATTTATATCCAGCTGCAAAAAATCAGTACTTTGTGTACCATCACCAAAATCAATAGTCATATTTTCACGTGAGATCATCCTGAAACCTACTGAATCACCAGCACAAGCTGCTTTTTCTACTTCAAGGTTAATATTACTATTTGTTGAGGTAATTCCGTCACCGATTAATATGGTATCATAAACTGTTACGGTCTTTCCGGAAGTACCGGTAATGGTTAGTGAATAAGGTTGCTCTCCTGGTGCAGAGAATGAATGCAGGATGTTACTTCCTGTTTGGTCCTCATCAGCAAAGTGCCAGTTTGCAGTGTAATTATCCATATTAAGATCCGTATTTTTACCGCCATCTAAGTAATAGCTGAATGCAACCGGATCCCCGGGACACTGATTTACTGGATTTTTATAAATAATCGGAACAGGCATTTCCAGGGTATCTGCAACCAATATCATAGCTGAATCAGAGAGTGAACTACCACAACCATTTGTACCTGTTACCTTTGCATAATAAATTCCGGGATAGCGGTATACATGCTCAGGATACGCCAGAGTAGAGGTTGTAGTATCACCAAATTCCCAATAATAATCCGGACAATCAGTTGCCTCAAAATTAATCGTTCCGCCGGGGAAAATTTCAGCTGATTCCGGAAACACATAAATATATCGCAAATCTATATCGGTTTTAACTTGTACTGAATCTGTTATTACTGTATCAATACCACAGGCATTTTCAAGGGTGAGTCTGATTGTATGATAGCCTTCATCAGTAAATGTGGTACTTGTATTGATATGGTGGTCTACTATTCCATTACCCGGGTCCCAGGTAACTTTTGACCAGTTATCAGTACTGAGAATGACCGAATCACCGGGACATATATCACGTGGATATATCCTGTAATGAACAGTATTTCCGCTAAATATGCCAGTGCTTTTAATAACAACTGTATCCTTACTGGTAGCTATATTCCCACAATTATTAGTTACAATAGTTTTAAACGGGTAAACCCCTGGTTCCGAATACCGGTGTGACTGTTCATTACGATCAGTAGTAAAATATCCATCCCCGTAATCGTAAAGAACAGATTTCGTGTCATCAGGAATATAGCCTTGAAGAGTGATCAGATCACCCGGACAGGCCTCATTCTGCAAAATACGCATATTTGTATAAGCATCATTGTTAATGATATGTACGGTATCGATTAGTGTTGTATCAGAGCCACATCCATTGGTAAGTGAAAGCTTTAACGGATAACTACCATAATCGCTGTATGAATGCACAGGATATTCTGATATTGCGGTAACTCCATCACCAAAATCCCAAAGCATAGAGCGGGCATAATTACCACCATATTCAAAATACATAGGTGTTCCGGGACATTCGTCATTATCAAAATTCATGGATGCATCATGCCTAAATGGTAAATTCAAACTTATTTCAACACTGTCAGTCAGGACTGTATCATTTCCGCAATAATTGGTTACGGTAGCTGTAATGTATTTCATTCCGCCGGTTGAAAAAACATGAGTTACACTATTTCCGGATGCTGAGCTTCCATCGCTGAACGACCACACAATTGACTGAAATGTTCCGTAAATACTGAAATATATCGGTTCATTAGGACAGGTTTTTGAATATTCGCTATTTATTCGCAGGGGACTCCAGGGAGTATTTTCACTAATAACAATACTGTCCCTTATCGTACTGTCAGTACCACATCCATTAACATAAGTGAAATCAGCATAATAAATACCTGTTGAATCAAAAGAGGTATCCAAATAATGTAAATCTGATGA
>DASQZP010000903.1:0-4487 GCA_035638655.1 Bacteroidales bacterium | reverse complement strand
GTGGAGAAGTAAAATATCAAATATTTTTAGCATCAACAGAAGAAGGAAAAACCACCTTTGAAGAAATAAAAAAATGGTTTCTACATAAAGAACCGGTATTTAACTTATCATTGGGAACCGCCAATTTTCAGGCAACAATATATGATATTGAATTGATTGAGCCCGAATCAATTACACAATTAGAAAATAATGATTTTGTTTTAATTAATTCTGCTGTTCCTTCTAAATTTGTAGAGGAATTAGATTTTGAAAAAGATAATTATGAGCAATATAATTTTGTTGAGGAAGATATGTTGCCTTCAGATTTTGTCGATAATTATAATCGTGAAGTAAGCAAAATGAATCGACTGCTATACTCTATTACTAATTTACCTTTAAGAATTCGCATCAATTCATCATTTTTGAATTTGCATACAGAAAGCGAAGTATTAAATATAAAATTTATGGATGTATGAAATTCTATTCTCACAGTAGGGAATTAGATGATGGAACTATTCAAGGGAGCAAATTACTAAAAACACATATAAAACAAGTCGGAGATAAAGCTCTAAATCGGTTATACCCAAACCTAAATTTTAGTATCACTGAAAAGGAGATTAGAGAATTAATTTTAGTCATCACAGATCTTCATGATCTTGGAAAATATACGAGTTATTTCCAAAACTATTTATTAAAAAAAGAACCAATAGATTATACATTAAAACAACATGCTCATTTTGGTAGTTATGTAGCATTTAATTTACTATTAGATTCGGATAACAAACAAGCTTTAATAGCACTGTATATAATATTATTGCATCATAATAAATTAATAGCACTATATGATATTGCTGGTAAAATTGATTTAAATGCCCAAAAGGTTTTTGAAAACCAATTAAATGACATTAGGCCTATCCTTACAAATATTGAACAGGAAATTGGAATTACTAAAATAGAATCATTTCTACGCTTTCCATCTGCAAAAAAAATCAGAAAACTATTTCTTAAATGGATCAGGAAAAATCAAAATATTGAAGATTATTTCCTGATCAACTACTTGTTTTCATTACTAATTGAAGCAGATAAATTAGATGCTTCGAACACTCCCTTATATTCACTTAAATATATGAATAATGATTGGGTTGATAAACGATTTGGAACGACAAAACGATCGGAAGTTGATCTAAATAATCTTTCAAATGATGAACTTCGTAATTACTGTCGGTTCGAAGCAATAAATCAACTTAATGATGAAAATATATTAGAATATAAGTTATTTACACTTACCGCACCTACTGGCATTGGTAAGACAATGACAGCGCTTGATTTTGCTTTAAAATTAAAAAGTAAATTAAATGAACGGAGAGGTAATAATGCTCAAATAATTTACGCTCTACCATTCATAAATATTATTGAACAGGCCATTAATGAATATGAGGAAACTTTACTTGAAGAAGAAATTCGGATTTTAGGTCATTACCAATTTGCTGACGTCTTTGGAATACAGGATGATAACGATGAAGATGGATATCAACAAAAAATAATGGAGTTGGATTCTTGGCAGAGTGATGTAGTAATTACTTCTTTTGTACAATTCTTTGAAACTTTGATAAGTAATAAAAATAAGCTACTGAAAAAATTTAATCACTTTGCCGGTAGTATTATCATATTAGATGAAGTGCAAACATTGCGTTTGGATTATATGCCATTGATTGGTGCTGCGCTTTATTACCTTTCGAAATTTCTTGATGCGCGTATTATTATGATGACAGCTACCAAACCTAAGATATTTGATTTAGCCGAACAAGAAATTCTAAGTGAGGAGAATGAAAAGCCTATTGTTAAAGAACTGTTAACAAATCACAATAGAATATTCTCGCTATTTGAACGAACTACAATTTTCCCAATTATTTATAACACTGATAGAAATGATACGGTTCATAACTTTGTATACAATATTTTCAAGGAGAAATGGGAATTTGATAAAAGTTGTATAATAGTCTGTAATACTGTTAATAGATCCATTGAAATATTTAACAAAATAAATGAATACTTAAAGAGTAAATTTTATTTAAATCCTGTCTATTATTTATCTACCAATATTTTACCGTCAATCCGAAAAAAAAGAATTACGAAAATAAAAAACCTAATTAAACAGGGTGAAATCCCAATTTTAGTTTCCACACAAGTTGTTGAAGCGGGGGTTGATTTGGATTTTGATATGGGTTTTAGAGATTTGGGACCCATTGATTCGATTATTCAGGTAGCGGGTCGAATCAATAGAAGTAATGATCCTGATCGCAAAAATTCCCCTCTATATATTGTTGATTTTGATGATTGTCAAAAAGTATATGGTAAACTTACCACAATACAAACAAAAAGAGCACTTAATAATAAAAAAAATATTCCAGAATCAAATTATTTAGAAGTTATAGAAAAATATTTTAATGATATCTCGGATAAAAAATCTTTTCACACCTCTCGTAAATATTTTGAATCCATGAAATCTTTAAAATATGACTCCCAAAATCCGAATGAAGATTACTCAATATCAAGTTTTAGGATAATAGAAGAATCGAATCATTATCGTCCGGTATTTATAGAAATCGATAATTATAGTCAATTATTAAGAAAAAAATATCTACAAAAAATAAAAAATGAAATTTCTAAAGAAGAGTTTGATATGAAATATGAGATGGATTTTCAGCAACACATAATTACCGTTCCGAAGTATTGTACGAACGATTTATATCCTATAAATGAATATGAAGAGAATATCCTTGTTGTACCGTTAGAAGATCTTAATAAATATTATGATCTTAAAACAGGTTTTAAACGTGATCAGAAATCAGAATCCTTTATGATTTTGTAAATATCAATTATCCAGATCTGCAAAAAAAACAAAATAAACCCCATGCTTCTCCCCCAAACCATCATCCGATTCCCCGAAATAAAACTCAGGCAACGCGATGCCCATAAACTCCGGGGATATTTCGGGAACTTATTTAAAGAACGGTCGGTCTTATTGCATAATCACATGGGGAATGGAGAATTCCGGTATCATTATCCACTTGTTCAATATAAAGTGATCGAAAATGTTCCTGTATTAGTCGGACTTGGAGAAGGGGCCCGGTTGTTAACCAACTTATTCCTTGAAATCGAAGAATTAGACATTAACGGTCATCAGATACCGGTCCACCATAAACACATCGAGAGCCATAAATTGGATATTGGCATTTCGGAGGAAATGCAGCGTTATCGATTCAAAACATTGTGGATGGGTTTAAATCAGAAAAACCATCATCAATACTTGATATCAACACCTGAAGAACGTAAACAATTACTGGAAAAAATCCTGACCGGAAATTTGTTATCCTTCTTTAAATATGTCGATTTGCATGTAAAACAACAGATACGAACGGAGGGACAATTCATCGAAAAGCAAACCAGATTCAAAAACCGGAAAATGCTGGCATTCGATGGAATATTTGTGAGTAACGTAACTATTCCTGATTTAATCGGATTGGGAAAATCGGTAGCGAGGGGTTTTGGAACGATAAAACGTATTGAATAAGGAACAGATCCGCAAAGTCATCAAGACTTTGCGGATCTGAAACGGAGGACAACAATATGGGGACCAAACGAGTACCATTTAAGCCAAATATTGTATTCCATATATACAATCATGGCAATGCCGAAGACAATATCTTCCGGGAAAAAGAAAACTACACCTATTTTTTAGAACGATACGCCCATTATATTTATCCGATTGCTGAAACGTATGCTTTTTGTTTATTGCCCAATCATTTTCATTTGATGGTAAGGATAAGGCTGGAAGTGGAGCTGATGGAGTATTTTCGTAAACAAGGCAAAGACCTGGCAGGTTTTGGAAACCTGCCGGGTCTCGTCTCAAAACAATTCAGCAATTTATTAAATGGATATACCAAAGCGTTCAACAAAAAATACGATCGTAAGGGAAAACTGTTCCTGAAAAATTTGAAACGCGAACCCATTAACAATCCAACATACTATAAACAACTCATTTACTACATCCATCAAAACCCGGTATTTCATGAATTTGTAGATGATCCGGCGGATTGGCCGTTTAGTTCCTATAAGATCATCTTATCTCGAAAGCAGACGCAATTGGAGAGAACAACGATATTATATTGGTTCGGAAATAGAGATCAATTTCAAAAATATCATCAGCAATAACTTCAAATTAATTTGGAGGAGTTTTATTAATCTGGAAAGATAGTTAAAAAGACCTGGCGGGTTTTTAAAACCTGCCAGGTCTGGTTAAAGAGGAAATTACAATGCAACTTTACTTAACAACATTCGGAACGTTCCTTCATGTTTATAAAGGAATGTTCGAAGTCAAAATTCCGAAAGATGATAAAAAGATTAAAAAGAAAATCGCTCCGCAAAAAGTTACGACGATTGTATTGGACAAGGGTACAACGTTGACCTGGGAGGCGGTCCAGGTGGCTTTACAATATAATATCGAT
>DASQZP010000902.1:0-5539 GCA_035638655.1 Bacteroidales bacterium | reverse complement strand
ATTAATTACCTTCTTTTATCAGGGTACTTCTACTGTATTCAGTATTTCAGAAACAATATCCTCAGAGGTTATATTTTCAGCTTCCGCTTCGTAGGTTAATCCAATTCTGTGCCTGAGCACATCATGGCAGACAGCTCTGACATCTTCAGGAATGACATAACCACGACGTTTGATAAAAGCAAAAGCTTTGGCAGCCAGTGCGAGATTTATACTGGCACGGGGTGATCCGCCATAGCTGATCAGATTTCTGAACTTACCCAGTTCGTAATCTTCAGGGTACCTGGTAGCAAACACTATATCCAGAATATATTGTTCAATTTTTTCATCCATGTAAACATCACCCACCACTTTTCTGGCCTTAAGGATACTTTCTGTATTCAGCACTTTTGAAGCAACCGGAAATTCCCGGCTAAGATTTTGCCGGATGATATAACGTTCTTCTTCTTTTTGGGGATAATCAATGACTACTTTAAGCATAAACCTGTCCACCTGTGCTTCAGGAAGCGGATAGGTCCCTTCCTGTTCAATCGGGTTCTGGGTTGCCAGTACCAGAAAGGGTTCCTGCAACCGGAAAGTCTCACTTCCAATAGTTACCTGCTTTTCCTGCATAGCCTCAAGCAAAGCACTTTGTACCTTGGCCGGACTACGGTTTATTTCATCAGCCAGAATGAAATTTGAAAATATAGGTCCTTTTTTTACCTGAAATTCTTCTTTTTTCTGACTGTAAATCATGGTACCCAGCAAGTCAGCAGGTAACAGATCCGGTGTAAACTGTATCCGTTGAAAACCAGCATCAATAGTATCCGCAAGAGTCCTAATTGCCAATGTTTTAGCCAACCCCGGAACACCTTCCAACAGTATATGCCCGTTGGTGAGTAAACCAATCAACATGCTTTCGAGCAGGTGTTTCTGTCCAACAATTACCTTGTGCATTTCCATATTAATCATATCCACAAAGGCACTTTCCTGCTGTATTCTTTCATTAAGCTCTTTGATGTTTACAGTTTCATTCATATCCTTAATTATTTATTTATATTTGACCTGTCTGAAATTTTGTCTGATATTTTTAATTTTATTTCACACAAAATTAATGTTCTCAGAGTAACCAACGATACAGAAAATGCTAATATTTTCAAAATGGTTGTTAAAATTTGTTAAACCCGGCTTTCAAAAAGGAACACAATACTACTGACAATTTTTCATATCTTAAACATCCATCCGGAAAATAAATCGGCTCTACTCCTGTTCATTATTTGCAATGGTTAAAAGAAAAATGGCAAATAACAAAATATTCAATATTTTTGTGCTGAGAACACAACTTTTAAACATTTTAAAATCTGAAATACAGGTATTTTATCATATTATCGTACAAAGGGACCCGGTACAATGGGTGGCAGATACAACCAAACGGAGTAACTATTCAGGGTATACTTAATGAAAAAATCTCTTTGTTATTAGGAGAAGAAATCAATCTTACCGGGGCAGGCAGGACCGACAGCGGAGTTCATGCATCGGGTTTTGTGGCACATTTTGATACGAAACATACCGGTTTAGATAAAGATTCAAAATTTATTTTCAGGATTAATAATTTTCTTCCTCCAGACATAGCCATACATTCAGTTATACCAGTAACTGCTGAAGCCCATGCACGTTTTGATGCTACTGAAAGGACTTATAAATACCATATACTAACTGAAAAAGACCCGTTTAAGAATGAGTTTTGCTGGCTTATCCAATATCCCCTTGATATTAACAAAATGAACCAGGCTGCTGAGATGCTTTTTTGTTATTTGGATTTTACCAGTTTCAGCAAACTACATACTGATGTAAAAACAAATAATTGTACCATTAAAAATGCCATCTGGGAAAAGAACGGCAATGAACTGATTTTCACAATAAGCGCAAACAGATTTTTACGAAACATGGTTCGGGCAATTGTAAGCACGTTAGTAGACATTGGTCGAAATAAAATTGGAATTGAAGATTTCAAAAATATCATCGAAAGTCGTGACAGGTCTAGGGCAAGTGCATCAGCACCCGCTCATGGATTACATCTTATTGCCATAGAATACCCGGAAACAATATTCCCTCCCGGGCAGTACCTTCGCTCCACTTAAAGTTGAGTCCACTCCGAAAAGTACTATATTAAATAAAACTGAAAATCAGGATTTGCCCCTTACCCTAAAGGCAGGGAGCCTGATTTTCAGCTATTTTACCCTTTAGGGCTCAGGGCAAAAAGTAGCTGAAAATCCTGGTGTTGGTTTTTCGGAGTAGACTCAAAGTTTGATTCTATAAAAAATTGTAAGTTAACCCGGAAAGTATGAAACCATTTACTTTTTTATAAGTATAACAAATAGAAAAAAAATAATTTTTATTAACCTCATAATGTAATATACAAAAAGGAAAAAAATGAAGAAATATTTACTGATAATAGTCAGTCTGGCTTTCTTTTCAACCGGAATATTCGGCCAAACCTCAATCCCCAAAGCGCAGTCAATGTTCATCTATAATTTTTCAAGACTTATTGAATGGCCGGCCGGTTTCAGTACCGGTGATTTTGTTATTGGCGTATTGGGTCATAGCGATATAGGTACTGAACTCAAATCATACACAATGGGTAAAAGGGTTGGAGTTCAGTCAATTAAAATAGAAGAATATAAAGATCCTGCTGAAATTGGCAAATGCAATATATTGTTTGTAAGTTTTGGAAAGACAAAAGAAATGCCTGCCATTCTTTCAAAAATTGGCGGAAGCAGCACACTTATTATTGCAGAAAAAAGAGGGGCATGCGATGATGGTGCTGCCATCAATTTTCTTATTGTAAACAATGCTCTCAAATTTGAAATAAAGCCATCAAACGCCAAAAATGGCATTAAATTAAGTTCCAAATTATCCGATATGGCAACTGAAGTATATTAATTTAGCCAGTTAAACAAAACATAGTAACCCGCTTCTGAGCGGGTTTTTTTTACAAATTTTCCCAAAGGACTTTTGCTCTGCTGAATTCTTTGCCGGTCCCAGCACTTCTTAATGAATGCTCGAATGTTCCTTCTCCCTCAATGTTTTTGGTAATAATTTCTACTTCATCATGAATCTGGGCTTCCTGTAAAAAGTTTATATCAAAGCGGCTGATATATTTATTTTTCACAAAATCATAATCATAATTATCTGTTACCCATTGGATATAGCGGGTATTATTTACATGATGATATACATCCAGATCGCTGAGCCGAACGGAGAATTTTTGAGCTGCAACACCATTATCAATTGTTCCGATCCTTTCTGTCATCTCAGGCAAAGCATGACGATCAGATAAAAGAGGCATTTTATCCAAATAAGGTTCAATGCGCAGGGGACGTCTCTTTACCAGGTCGATGATCAGCCAGGCACTTCCGATCCGGCCAGTTTCTTTTCCTGCGCCATTAAGCAATTTGTAATCCCTGAGAGCAAATAACTTATCAACTCCCCTGGCCCATGTCTGAATTGTAATTGTATCATTCCATTTTGGATAACTGTCAATCTCAATACTAAGCCGACTTAATACCCATATCTGATTATTTTTCATCAGAAAATCATATCCAAAATCAAAATATTGTGCATGGTTCCAGGCACTCTCCTGCAAAAAATGACATATCACCGGCAGGGTAGCATGACCATTAAAATCAACTTCATATGAATGAATTTTATACTTTTCTTCCCAGATACTGAGATCTTTTTCCATTTATTTTAAGAATAATAGTTAACAAAGACCAAAGATACTATCCTGAAACGTAATCAGAAAAAATAATGCATAAAACCTGTTTGCAGTCAGATATATATTTTACTAAGCTGTTATGGATGAAAGGATCACATTTAAAAATTCAAATCTGATCACTTACCGAATAGTGACCGCATTTACCGGAAAAAAGCTGCTATTTACCGATAATGCATTCATGAATAAATGAATAGCTGATATTTTTACAGAAAAAAAACAGTGGAAACCATTACCTATAATTTTTGTGAGCAGACAACAGAAAGCTCAAATTTCTATATGCGTTTGGAAAAACTTACTGATAAAATTATTCATGAAGCATCTGAACTCATTCCCTATGCCAGTCTGTTTTCGGAATATACCGGAAAGGAAGAATGTTCCAAAAAAGAAAGCATACAGCATTACCTGATGGAAATGATTTCCATTGGAATATACTGGAAAAATTATATCAACAAAAGTTTCAAAAAATCAAAAGCATTTTTTGCGATTGCCAAAAAAATGAACCAACTACGTTCAAATTATCCGTCCCAAAAAATGAATATTGACCATGTACGCGGTATTATAAATACGCATCTCAATGAAATACAACCAACAGGTAGGGAAATAGTCTACAGTTTAAGAAATTTTAAAAGTTTGATATCATGGATGGAAGCTGCCGGCGATTACCCCCAAACAACAATGGTTTTGAGAAGATGGGAAGCTTTTCTTAAAAAGCAGTCGTTTCAAATGCAGCATGATATTCTTTCTTTGACCAGATCATTCAGCATTCAGTTTGAAGAAATTTGTGATACATCACTGGGAAATTATTTTGAACATTTACCTGAATTTTTTAGTGCTTTTATGGAGCGCTATAAATTCAGGGAGGATATTCTTTTTTGTGGCAGGCAGAAAAATGAGTATTATCTTAATATTACAGGTGCTTGTATCATGAACAGAGATTTAAAGGCAGAATTTTTAAATACCACACGCAAAATTATTCTGCTTCCTGCCTGTGTGAAGAAATATAATGAAAGCTGCGCCGCGGTAAAAATAAACAATGCCTATATATGTCAGGGATGCAGGGAAGATTGTAATGTTAACAACATAAAACAAGAAATAAAAGATAGCACCGAATTATTGCTGGTACCCCATTCTTCAGATTTCGAAAAAGAACTCCACCGTTATTCCGGACAAAAAAATACCGGATTTATTGGAGTAGCCTGTGTACTTAACCTGCTCGAAGGCGGATATGCCATGAAAAATCTGGACTTGCCTGCCCAGTGTGTATTTCTGGATTATTGTGGCTGCAAAAACCACTGGCATCACCACGGAATTCCAACTGATCTCAACAGAAAATATTTAAACAATATTTGCAATAATACCAATGTATGTGAAACGTTACCGGTTGAATAATATAATACCCTGATAATAAGCTCTTAAAAAAAACTTAAGTTTGTCAGTAAAAGATTAATAAGAGTTTGTCCATAAAGTCAGGTGTCTGGATCAAAATGTTCGAGAACAAGGCGTGCAAAAATTTTAACCCGCAGTATACTAATGTATATGAGGAATTAAAATTTTTGCAACAACGCAGTTATCGGACATTATGGACAGACACTAATAAATAAAATTTGCTTGAATGGGATGAAAAGCTTTATCTTTATCAAAAATTTGAATGAATGATTGTATAATCCGATAAATATTCAATATAGTATGATTATGAATGAGATAGTAAACGAAAAAGAAGACAATAAATCTGAAACTTCCATTTCAAAGGTACTCGAAAAGAAATTTCTAAAAGAAAGAAAAGTT
>DASQZP010000901.1:0-5726 GCA_035638655.1 Bacteroidales bacterium | reverse complement strand
CAAGACACTTTCCCTGGATAGTAAGACATTTTCCCTGGATTGTAAAACACTTTCCCTGGATAGTAAGACACTTTCCCTGGATAGTAAGACATTTTCCCTGGATAGTAAGACACTTTCCCTAAATAGTAAGACACTTTCCCTGGATAGTAAGACACTTTCCCTGGATAGCAAGACACTTTCCCTGGATAGCAAGACACTTTCCCTGGATAGCAAGACACTTTCCCTGGATAGTAAGACATTTTCCCTGGATTGTAAAACACTTTCCCTGGATAGTAAGACACTTTCCCTGGATAGTAAAACATTTGCCCTTCAGACAATGATCATATAGTTAAAATTATGGCATTTTAGGGGATTTTAACATTTGATAAAAGCAACACAGTTGCCAGTTCGTGGGCATCAACATCTCAATCAGTAACACCTATGAATAAAATTAATGTAGTGTCCTTTATGCTAAACACATAATCATTCGTGCTCCCGATAGCTATACGGGACGGGACATGGCTACAAAAAAAACGGCCCTTCGGGCCGTAAAATAATATCCCAGCCATGAATACATGAAAAAATGCCTGTACTGATGAAGCAAACCTGCAAATCATAGAAAACATATTTTTGAATAATGGGGACAGGCTATAATTCCACCAGAGAGAAATGAAATTGTAAATCCGACGTCTTCCGTCTTTCCCCGTATTTATCGGGCATGCCGTAATCTTCTCTGCTTCTGACTTCTGTCTTCGGTCTTCTGTCTCATGACCTTTCAACTCCTCAACCCCTAAACTCCTCAACAACTCAACTTCTAAACTTCTCAACTCCCGTCTTCGGTCTCCCTTCCGTCTTCAGTCTTCCGACCTCATACCTCATACCTCAAACTTCCTAATAGTCTATCTGCCTGTGCCGTCTGTCCTTCGTCGGATAGATCTCGTAGCGGTTGGCAATCCACCGCACCATTGTATCACTGGCATCATAGAATTTCACCTGTGAGAGACGGTTGCGGCTGCGCTGATAAATGCGTTCCTGCAGGCTGATCTGCTGACCCTTTGCATCGGTCTTTTTCAAACCAGTGACATGCCCCTGGTCATCATACTCATAATAACAGGTGAATTGTTTGGTTCCTCTTCCTTTATACTGTATCTCACAGCTCCGGGAAGCAAGCCGGTTCAGTGAATCATAGGAAGGTGTACAGGATAGTTTCAGAATGCTGTCTGCCGGAAAACCTGATTTGGTCTTTACCTTTCTCTTGATCTCAGTGCCCTGTGCATCGTAGGTCGATTTAACGCGGTAGACCAGTTTGCCGGTTGCATTCTCTGCTTCAATTTTTTCGGGTTTGCCCATACCATTATATATATAATGTACAATCCTGAATAAGGCAGTATCTCCGTTTCGTACTTTAAATATTTTTTTTTCAGTTAGCAGACTGTCTGTATTATAAGTATAAGTCTCTATTTTCTGCAGGGTATCATGCTCAAAAAAAGCAGTTTTCACCTTTACCAGACTGTCAAAATAGTTCCATTTGTAACTGACAGGCTGATGGGTATCAAAATCAAACATAATTTCAGTATGTAAACGGTGCAGTGAATCATAGACTTTCTGACCAATGGCCCAGAACTTACTGGTACGGTCACCGTCTTTCATTACGTACTGATTAAGCACAGTTACATAATAAACATTCTGTGGCTTGACACCCTGAGAACGACTGTTTAAATTAATACCTGCCGCCAGCAATACAACAATAAAAAATCGCAATGATATTCCTGTAATCTTCATACCTGAAACCTTTATTTTATGGTATTTATTATTTATGATTATTTCTTCAAACGTAATAAAATTTATTTTGTTTGGCTTTTTTTGCTTTCCTGGAAATCTCTTTTTGTATCGCTCCTCCGGAGCTCTTGATGGAGGGCGCATCCGAAATTGCTACCGATGTTTCGCTCCTAACGGAGCTCTTGAGGGTGGGTGCTACCGATATTGCTACCGTGGTATCGCTCCTACCGGAGCTCTTGACGGGGGGCATCTGAAATTGCTACCATAATGTCGTCACTATGTGACTGGCAGCTATTACCAACTTTTGATATTATCATTTGAGTGAACAAACAATTTGAAACAATTTGAATCCTTGCCTTAGGTTTGAGCAGGGGCCCGGTGTGGGAGAGGATCACGAACGACTGATGGCATGGCCTTGCGGGAGTGAGTAAACAATTTGAAACAATATGGAGCAATTTTTAAACTCCTGACAATAAAACACTTAATTGAACATTCCCCGTGAAACAGATGTTTTGCTCCTCCCTAACTCTTCATTTCATTGTCTGTAACACCTAAACAACTCAACACCTAAACAATATTCACCTCCATCTCCAGCTCAATGCCAAATCTTTCCTTTACCGATCCGGCAATTTCTTCGGCCAGGGCCAGTACTTCTTTTCCCGCGGCTCCACCGAGGTTAATCAGTACCAGCGGCTGATGGGGATGCACTCCTGCCCTGCCCTTTTTGGCCCCTTTCCAGCCGATCTGGTCAATAAGCCAGGCAGCCGGTATTTTCACTTGGTCGGCCTCGGCAGGAAAGTTTGGAATCTCAGGATATTCCTTTACCAGGGATTCAAATAGTTTATTTTCTATCACCGGATTTTTAAAAAAGCTGCCAGCATTGCCTGTAACTTCAGGATCTGGCAATTTACGCTTTCGGATGGCCATAACTGCCTGCCGCACTGCATAGATGTTTTTTAGGGTATACTTTTCCAGCTCTTCTGCTACCGAACCATAGTGGGTAACCAATACCGGATGTTTTGACAATTCAATATGCACATGGGTGATGATGACACTGCCCTTGAGAGCATGCTTAAAAATACTGCTTCGGTATCCAAACCTGCATTCTTCATTTGTGAAAACTTCTGGTTTAAGTGTATTGAGGTTTAACACTTCTACTTTATGGATCACATCTTTTACTTCAACCCCGTATGCACCGATATTCTGCATCGGACTGGTGCCTACGTTACCCGGTATGAGTGAAAGATTTTCCACGCCCCCATATTCTTCAGAGACACACCAGGCTACAAACTCATCCCAGTCTTCGCCGGCACCAACACGCAACAATACCTTATCTTCATCTTCTGCTGTAATCTGTATTCCTTTCATGAGTGGACGTAGAATCAAACCTGCGTAATCACCTGCAAACAGTACATTGCTCCCGCCTCCCAGCACATATTTGGGCAGATCAGCATATTTATCAAGGGTGTACAACTCCTGTAATTCATCAGTTGTTTCACATTCAGCATAATATGCGGCTTTTACATCAATCCCGAAGGTATTGTACTTCTTCAGCCGGAAATTTTTATATACTTTTACCATCAGCTTAAAAAATATGGGCAAATATAAGTATTATTGACAATGAATGTGTGCCAAATGCAATGAGAAAGAAACACTCCTCCGGAAAAAATGATACACGTAAAAAGACCATTCACATCTGTGTGATCAATGATCTGGTCTCCGATCAGCGTGTGCACCGTACAGCGCTCACATTGATCAATCAGGGATTCCGGGTGGTTGCAATCGGAAGGGAACTTCCACAAAGCTGCTCCCTGAATCATCGCCCTTACAGGATCAAGCGTTTCAGGCTGCCTGTAACCAAGGGTCCTTTCTTTTATGCCCTTTATAATCTATACCTCTTCTTTTACCTGCTCTTTAGAAAAACAGACGGGATTCTGGCCAACGACCTGGATACGCTTCCGGCAGCATTTCTTGCAGCTAAAATTCGTCGCAAAACCCTGGTGTATGACAGTCATGAATATTTCACCCAGGTTCCTGAACTTACTGACAGACCACTCACACGCAGGATATGGGAGCGAATTGAAGCCACATTACTGCCTTATGTCCGGTTTGCTTTTACCGTTAGCCCTTCCATTGCTGAAGCCTACAATCAGCAATACGGCATTCAAATGAAGGTAGTAAGAAATCTGCCGGAAAAAAAGAGCCGGAAACAGCCGGAGAACAAGCCTCTCTCTTTCCCGGGCAAACAGATTATACTGTATCAGGGAGCAGTCAACAAGGGTCGTGGTCTTGAAAAAATGATACAGGCCATGCACCACCTGGAAAATGCCATGTTTGTCATTATTGGTACAGGTGATCTCATGGAAGAGATGAAAAGACTGGTTGAGCGGGAACAATTATCTGAAAAGGTAGTCTTTACCGGTCGTATTCAACCGGAAAACCTTCCGGCTTATACCCAATGTGCCACCATAGGTGTTTCACTTGAAGAGGATATCGGATTGAATTACCGGTTTGCATTGCCCAACAAAATATTCGACTATATTCAGGCACATGTTCCTGTACTGGTCTCTCCACTGCCGGAAATGAAAAAAATTGTTGATAAATATCAGGTGGGCAAAGTGCTTACTGATAACCAGCCAGATACTATTGCAACCACCATACAACATTTATTCTCCGGCAACACCCTGCAACAGTTTCAGCCTTTACTCGAGAAAGCAGCAGATGAATTTTGCTGGGAGAATGAGCAGCAGATCCTGCTGGATATTTTCAGGGAAGCGGGATGGATGGGGACGGCCAAAAGTTGAGAGGTTGAGATTTAGGTTTGAGGGTTTGAAGTTGTTTGAGGTGTTGACAGGTTTGAAGGTTGAGAGGTGAGTAGAGTTGAAAAGTTGTTTATTTGTTTATTTGTTTAGAGATTGAGATTGAGATTGAGATTGAGGTTTAGGTTTGAAAGTTTGAAGTTGTTTGAGGCGTTGAGAAGGTTGAAGGTTGAAGGTTGAGATAAGACCGAAGACGGAAGTTGGTCACGTTTCATCCGGATGATGGGCATTCAAATTTAATTTTTTACCGGAAAGCCCACCTTGTAGAGGTGGTATAATTGTAGTAACGGCTTCCCCCTCCACCAGACAACCTTGTAGAGGTTGAACAATATATGGAAATGAGTCAGACGGAAGACGGAAGTGTTCGAAGACCTGACAGGTATTTGGAAACCTGTCAGGTCTGATAAAGTCTGCGTTATGGATTATAATCTGTTTTCAAAATAAGCTAATGTTTTTCGTACCAAAACACCGGTAAATTATTTAATGAAACGTACTCCAAATTATTAAAAACGCAAAAATTATGGGCCCTGTCAGGTTTTGAACACCTGAAAGGTCTAAAAACGAAAAGAAAAATGAAGATTATGTCTTCGAAGACTTTACTGTACCAGGAAGATCACTGACAACATGTCTGCTCCAGGGGGATAATTTAAAACCCACAAGTCAGGAGACTTGCATCAGTGAAGGAAGGCACAAGTAGATACTTGCGCCAGGGGGCGTACACAAGTCGTGAGACTTACATCAGTGGAGGTAGGCACAAGTAGATACTTACGCCAGTGCAAAGAATTAGATTGTACCACGAGTCGGGAGACTCGCGGTAGCGGCAGACGTAACAGATGCTAACCATTACCAGAACGCAGGAAGCTTCTCCCCTTCCCCGTTTGCAGCATATTCCAGATAATACAATACATTGCCAGGCATAACCTTCAGGCGGAAACTTCCGTTTTCGGTCTTGCCTGCTAAATCTCCTTTCTTCTCATTGTCCGGGAACTTTTCAATACCTGAATAATTTAAAAAAATCAGCATATCCTGCTCCTTGCTGAATGAAATACGGGCAAGTTTAAAGGTTTCCTCCTGATAATTACCTTTCAGCAGATATAGTTTGAATGAATCAATCCCTGCAAACCTGCGGTTCCATGCCGGAAATCCGTT
>DASQZP010000900.1:0-6663 GCA_035638655.1 Bacteroidales bacterium | reverse complement strand
TATATACTGCATTCTGATTATTGATATTCATTTTTTACCCAAAAGTCTAATCCTTGCAATGACAGGCTGATGATCAGAATGTGCAAAACCCAAATCCTCAGTATGGACAGATATCGGTTCTATATTTGGAGACAACAGGTAAAAATCAATAACCGTGGTTGGGGTTTTCTCAGGATCGTAAGGAGTGGCAACCCTTCTGTTCGATGGTTGAGATTTATCGTATAACCAGTGCCATGTTGGCGCCATAAAATCCGGACTTACATAGGTTACATTAACTGTATCAAAAGGATGATTGGCATATCCGGGGCGAAAACCTGCGGGTGACTGGTTCCAGTCTCCTCCGACAATGATATAATTCCCTTTCGTATACTCTTTAATCAGAAAACTTTTCAGATATTCCATTTGTTTTTTCCGGAGACTGCCGTCATCATAAGCCGAATTGTGGGTATTAATAAGTACCAGTTCTTTTCCGTTGGTTAGGGGATACCTGTTAACAAGAAAACACCTGTCGAGCATAAACAGGCTTTTTGGCCATGCATAGTTGCCGGGAAACGAGTATCTGACTGAGGAAGAAGGGACTGTTTTGCCCAGCGTTAGAATGCCGGATTTAACTTTGCCCATGGGAGAGATGAAGGGAAGCGGAACATAGAAAACATCATAATTCATCCCAAAACAGGCATTATAACCTGATAATGATTTAATAATAGTATCTACTTCATTTATTTCATAGCTTCTTTTTGAATGCTTATCCACCTCCTGAAGCATAATAAAATCAACAGAGTCATTTTGTTTTAGAAAATCAGTCACTGCTACAAGGTTATTACTGGTATTTCCTTTTGAAGTTCTCACCTGCTTTCCACCGTCGTAAAAGAAATCCATGCTTTTATCCAGGCCACTATAACCTATATTCCATATTAATAGATTAAGTTCAGCAGAATCAGATAAAGTACCCGGAGAAGAAGAGGTGAATACCTGCGTTTTTTCATTAGGCCGATAATCAGTTACACTCGCATAAAGAATGAGAAAAATAAAAATTACCGCAATGGCAATGATTATGATTCCAATGATTTTTAAGATTTTCATGTTGATTCATTTTAGGGTTTAGTATGATATCCAAAGCTTCATTGCAGGTAAAAATACATATCGTGTTTGATTTAATCAATTTCACAGAATATTTTCTGTTGGAATTTATAAAATATTTACTGATACAAATAAGAGTCCACCCCGAAAAGTACTTTATTAAGTAAAACTGAAAATCAGGATTTGCCCCTTACCCTGAAGACCTGCCTGCCGTAAGCAGTACAGGCAGGTAGCCTGATATTCAGCTACTTTACCCTTTTGGGCTCAGGGCAAAAAGTAGCTGAAAAATCCTGGTATTGGCTTTTCGGAGTACACTCAAATAATATACTGTGAATATTCTGTGAGATATTTTATTAAAGTTATTCTTGTGGAAACAAAAATATGCTGTTAAACAGTATTTCTTGATGCTTGACCGAAAACGATTGCGGTAACGATTGCATTGGAATACCGGCGGTTAATCGCTTATTTTTCAACCAGAAATTTAAGAATTATCTAAATTGCGTTTAATACTGACTAAATTCTCGTTGAGATTATGGGCAAAATTTTATTTGATTACTAATTTATTTAACATTAGCTAAAACCGTAGTTTATGAAAAAGAGACTATTTTTTAAAAAATCAATTCTGTTGGTTTGCAGTATGTTGATCATGTGGCAGCTGCAGGCCCAACAACACGCCGTAACCGGTACGGTTACCGATGCCAGTGATGGTAGTCCGCTTCCGGGAGCTACCATTGTTATTCAGGGAACCAGCAAAGGAACTTCAACTGACATGGATGGTAAATACCAGATCCAGGCCGGACCAACTGATGTGCTGGTTTTTTCTTTTGTGGGATATACCACCGAAAATGCAACAGTTGGAGATAAAAATGTTATTGACATGAAACTGGTTCCTTCACTTAAGCAATTACAGGAACTGGTTGTCATTGGATATGGTACTGTAGCAAAGAAAGATGCTACGGGTTCTATTTCCACAGTAAGTGCTGACGAATTTAACAAAGGTGCCATTACAACACCACAGGATCTGCTGGTTGGTAAGAGTGCCGGTGTGGTAATTACCAATTCAGGCGGCCAGCCTGGCGGTGGCGCAACCATCCGAATTCGTGGAGGTTCATCACTAACTGCTTCAAATGATCCGCTGGTAATTGTCGATGGTGTTCCCCTTGACAATAAAAACGTATCTGGAAGTTCAAACTTCCTGAATTTTATTAATCCAAATGACATTGAGTCTTTCACCGTTCTTAAGGATGCCTCTGCAACTGCTATTTACGGATCCAGGGCTTCCAATGGTGTTATTCTCATTACAACTAAAAAGGGAAAAGAAGGTAGTCCGCTGAAGGTATCCTATAATGGTTATGCCTCCATGTCCAACGCTATTGAATTTATGGATGTATATTCCGGTGATGAGTTACGACAAATAGCTTATAATAAACCCGGTCTTTTTGGAGTCGATAGCTATAACACCCTCGGAACCAGGAATACAAACTGGCAGAAAGAAATTTACAGAACAGCTATTTCTCATGAGCATAATCTCAGCGTTTCAGGAGCATATAAAACATTGCCCTATCGTGTTTCTGTAGGCTATACTGATCAGAATGGTATCCTGAAGAATACAGATATGAACAGGGTAACCGGATCAATCAATTTGAATCCTACCTTTCTTAATGACAACCTGAAAGTAAATATCAGTGCAAAAGGTATGAGTACCAACCATAATTTTTCAAACAGTGGTGCCGTCGGAAGTGCAATTGCCATGGATCCGACCCAACCTGTTAAAGACGGGAATAAAAGTTCTGATGGTTATTTCCAGTGGGGAAATTATGGTTCCAACCTCGGAACACCAAACCCCGTTGAACAATTACTGGCAAATGATAATAAATCTAATGTAAAAAGAGGTATTGCAAACATTCAGTTGGATTATACCTTACCCTTCCTCACGGATTTGAAAGCCAATTTAAATCTGGGTACTGATTATACAAAGAGTGAAGGACATAATAATTACCCGGCTTCTGCCCCCTCAACACTCA
Source organism: Bacteroidales bacterium (assembly GCA_035638655.1). Lineage (GTDB taxonomy): Bacteria > Bacteroidota > Bacteroidia > Bacteroidales > DASQZP01 > DASQZP01. The sequence goes on along the minus strand of DASQZP010000900.1, from coordinate 3,559 downwards.
TTGCTCCTCTCGAAAATGGTAAGCTTACAAATTTCAGTGCAAAAAATACCAACAACCTGTTGGATTTCTATTTGAATTATAAGAAAGATCTGAAGAGTATTTCCAGTAATATAGATGTTACCGGAGGATATTCCTGGCAGCATTTTCAAAGGGAAGGAGACAATTATACGCGCGGTATCGTAGATAATGAACATCCTTATCAGATGTCAGACAGTACTTCTTTCATAAATGAGAATTACCTTATATCATTCTTTGGAAGGGTTAACTACTCTTTAATGGACAGGTATCTGTTGACTTTAACTTTACGTGACGATGGTTCCTCAAGGTTCATTGGCAAAAACAAATGGGGACTTTTCCCGTCTGCTGCTTTTGCATGGAAGATCAATGATGAACCGTTTATGAAGAATGTGAGTGTAGTTTCTGAATTGAAACTGAGACTTGGCTGGGGTGTTACCGGACAGCAGGATATTGGTAGTTATTACCCTGCACAGGCCCAGTATATCAGTTCAGTGATTGGATCGTATTACCCGGTAGGAGGAACGTTTTTGCCCACGCTCAGACCTAATGCATATGATCCTGATATTAAATGGGAAAGTACAACTACCCAGAATATTGGTCTTGATTTCGGTTTCTATAATGACCGGATTAGTGGTTCTGTTGATGTGTACAAAAGAGTAACTGACGATCTGCTGAACAGGGTTACCATCCCGAGTGGGAGTAATTTTTCCAATAAATTGTATACAAATGTTGGTAGCCTGGAGAATAAGGGAGCTGAAGTTTCTCTTAACCTGAGGCCGATCTCACGGGAAAATATGGCACTTACTCTTGGATTTAACTTCACTTATAATAAAAACAAGATTACCAAATTGCTCCTCACGGACGATCCAACCTACATAGGTGTTGGTAATGGCGGAGATTCCTATACCGGCTATCTGCAGTATTCACGGGTTGGTTATCCGGCTCATTCATTCTTTATGAACAAGCAGGTATACGATGCCAACGGAAATCCTATCGAGGGATTGTATGTTGACCTGTCGGGTAAAGGTGGAACTGTAAGTGGTACCAATGCAGATAAGTATCTGTATAAAAATCCAAATCCTGATTATCTGATGGGCTTCTCAGTAAGATTCAACTATAAAGATTTTGATTTTTCTGCTTCAACCAGAACCAGCATTGGCAATTATGTTTATAACCAGGTTGCTTCAGGTGCTTCTTACGACCAGATGTACCAGATTGGTTACTGGCATAATGAGCCTAAATACCTGAGCGATTCAAAATTTGTAAAAAGACAGTTTACTACTGATTATTTTGTAGAAAATGCCTCATTTTTCAAATTAGATAACATCAGTGCAGGCTATACTTTCGATAATATTGTCAATAAGCTAAGTGCCCGTCTGAGCCTCACCGTTCAGAATGCAATTACAATCACCAATTACTCGGGCATTGATCCTGAAGTTGACCTTGGAGGTGACAATCCCGGAATTGATAATAATTTCTATCCGAGACCACGTACCTTCATGCTTGGTTTAAGTTTAACCTATTAATCCGTTAAAGAGATGAAGAAGAAATTAATAATATTAGCTACATTTTTCTCAGCACTGATGATCACATCATGTGTGAAGGATCTGGATGTAAAACCCAAAGACCCGAACATTATTCTTTCAGGCAACCTCAATGATGATCCTGTTTATATGAAAGAAGTGTTGGGCAAAATTTATGCAAGTTTTGTAATCCCCGGACAGGGTGGAAGTGAAGATTATAACGGAGTGGATATTACTGCCTCCGATCCGAATTTTTTTACTACGCTTCGTGCCCTTTGGAACCTACAGGAACTTCCTACAGATGAAGCGATCTGTGCATGGGGCGACCCGGGTATCTCTGACCTGAATACGCAGACATGGAGTGCAAATAACCCATTCCTTACTGCTTTGTATCAGCGTTTGAGCCTGAGTATTACTTATGCCAATGATTTTATTGGTAAGACCAATGGCAGTGCTGATCCCAATGTTATGCGCTATAACGCGGAAGCCCGCTTTCTGAGAGCACTCTCATACTATTGGGCAATTGACCTGTTCGGTAAGTTTCCATTTACAACGGAAGCCGACGGTGTTGGCAAATACTTTCCAAAAGTGGGAACCCGTCAGGAAATTTTCACTTATATTGAATCAGAACTTAAGGATATTGAGAACAAACTTGGTGATTCCGGGTTTTCGTATCCGGAAGCAGACAAGGGTGCCTGCCGGATGTTACTGGCCAGACTGTATCTGAATGCGGAAATATTTACAGGCCAGGAAAGATGGAACGATTGTAAAACTTATTGTGACAAAGTGATCAATGATCCGGCATACTCACTGGCAACTGATTATCGCCATAATTTTACTGCTGACAATGGTTATTCTTCCAATAAAGAAATGATCTTTGGTTTTGAAGAAGACGGTAAATATACGCAGGGCTATATTGGTACAACATTCATCATTGAATCAAGCAGTGATGCAACCTACCTGCCTGCTGAAAGATACCACGGCCTGACTTCCAATACCAACTGGAATGGTAACAGGGCCACCAAACAGTTCCTGAATGTAATGGTAGATACCATTGCAACATATGGAAATAATCCCATACCAACAGATGATTCTACTTTTACTCAGTGTCCTGATAAGAGAGTATATCTGAAGAGAAAAAGGACAATTGACATTCCAAGTGCTTCAGCCAGTGGTGATTTTGGTGTAGGAGTCTACAAGTTTACCGCGAGAAATGCTGACGGTAGTCAGGCTGCCAACTACAACCCGGCTTATGCATCTACTGATTTTCCTGTATTCAGGCTTGCTGATGCCTATCTGATGAGGGCTGAAGTGTATCATCGCAATGGTGATGATGCTAATGCAGCCAAAGACATCAATGTGATCAGGGAACGTGCTTACGGAAATACTGATGGAAATATCTCGGCCGGTGATGTTACAGACATGTTCCTGCTGAATGAACGCGGTCGTGAATTCTATTATGAAGCACAAAGAAGGACTGACCTGGTTAGGTTTGGACAGTTTACGAATGGCACCTATGCGTGGGCCTGGAAAGGAAACGTACATGAAGGTACACAAACAGATAAACACTACGATCTGTATCCTATCCCGGCTGATGAGCTGGCAGCCAATCCAAATTATAACAATACCAACAATCCTGGTTATTAATCTTAAAATTGCTGAAAAATGAACAGAAATATATTAATATTACTAACATTCGTCGGGTTGATCGGTATCTTATCCGGTTGTGAGAAAGATGAGACTAAAGTAGTCCTGTCGACCAATCCGGTTGCTCCTACACTTACAGTTCCTGACCTTACCCTGGAAAGGGCAAATGGCAACGATATGGTTGTATTTACTGGGACTCCTGTAAAACCTGGTTTTGTTGCCTCAACCAATTATTTTTTGGAAGCTTGTGCTCAAGGCAATAACTTTAAAGATTCAATTCTAATTCTTACTGACAAACAAGACGCCCAGATGAAGATCTCTGTCAGCGATCTGAACAGTTTGTTGCTTAAATCTTTTCCGGCTGACCAGGT
>DASQZP010000899.1:0-16046 GCA_035638655.1 Bacteroidales bacterium | reverse complement strand
AAAGCAGGTGGCTTTTCATTTTTTTAGTTTATTTTTTCTTTGAGTATTAGTCTGTAAATATGTATTTTCGTACTTTTAATAAACAAACTATACCAAACCAACATTTTGTGACGTGATGAGTAACCCTAATGAATCAGTTCGTGATGATCAATTGAACGAGAATAATCACTCATTTGAAGAGAGCCTTAAAAACGAACAGCCTGAAAATGTGAAGGACAATAAGAAGGATGCTGAAACACCTGGTATTGACACAAATAATACTACAGAGAATGATTCATCTTCAAAAAATGAAGAAAGCAGACAGGATGAAATAAAATTACAGAAATCTGCCTCTGAAGTAATAGATAAAACCAATCCGGAGAAAGAACAGGCCGCTTCAGATTCGCCTGTCATCAAAAACAGCAACCCAAAGATGAATGAGAAAAACCAGGATGCTGATGAAAATGTGAATGGCGCTATACAACAGCAAAATGAACAAACACAAAAACAGCCGGAAGAAAAAAATAATATAACCGAAAATTCTGCGGGCGAACCGGAAAAAGTTGACCAGGAGTTAAAAGATACAGAAACAGAGGAGCTCAAACCAGACCAAAAACAGCAGCTACATAACACTGAGTTAACCGATTCATCAGACACCAATCCTGGTGCTGAAAAGAAAGATAAAACAGAGGAAGACGAAAAAGTATCAACAACTGATAAGCAGAAGGATCAAAAAAAGAAAGAAACCGGCGGGGAATCTCACGAAGAAAAAAACCAAAATGAGGAAGAAAAGCCCGGCTATGATACTCTTTCAAGGGAAGAACTTGTAAAAACGCTTGATCAAATTTTATCGACCAGGCCGGTCCACAAGATAAGACATGATGTGGAAACCATTAAAGTTCTTTTTTACAAAAGGCATAAAGCCGAGATTGAAAAGAAGAAAAAAGAATTTCTGGAAACAGGAGGTGATACAGAAGCTTTTTCTCCCGGGGAAGATCCTCTGGAGACACTCCTTAAAGAAAATATGAAACGTTTCAGGGATCTGAAGGCTGAATACAACCGTAATCTTGAAGTCATCAAACAGAAAAACCTGGAAAAAAAATATGCGATTATAGATGAAATCAAAGACCTGGTTAACCGGAAGGAATCCATCAATGAAACCTTCCAGCAATTCAGGGAGCTACAAAACAGGTGGCGTGATATCGGTGTAGTTCCACAGCAAAATCTGAAAGACCTCTGGGAAACATATCATCATCATGTTGAGAAATTCTATGATTATATCAAAATCAACAAAGAACTCAAGGATCTTGATCTTAAAAAGAACCTTGAGGCCAAGGTTAAACTCTGTGAGATGGCTGAAGAACTGTTACTGGAAACTTCAGTAGTCAAAGCTTTCAACACACTGCAAAAATATCATAACCAATGGAGAGAGATTGGTCCTGTTCCCCGTGAAGTAAAAGAAGATATCTGGAATCGTTTTAAGGAAGCAACTTCAAAAATCAATAAAAAGCATCAGGAATTTTATGATGAGCTGAAGGAATCACAAAAGCAAAACCTGAAACAAAAAGTAGTTTTATGTCAGAAAGCTGAAGAAATAAGCAATCAGACAATCGAAAACAATAAAGAATGGGAAAATAAATCCAGGGAACTTATTGAGATACAAAAGGTATGGAAAACAATTGGATTTGCACCCAAAAAAGACAATAATAAGATCTATCAGCGATTCAGAAATGCCTGTGATTCATTTTTTAAAAGAAAACGTGACTTTTATTCACAATATAAGCAGGAGCAGCTAGATAATCTTCAGTTGAAAACAGACTTATGCATCCAGGCTGAATCAATCAAAGATAGCACTGAATGGAAAAAAACAACTGATGAACTAATCAATATCCAGAAACGCTGGAAAGAAATCGGACCGGTTCCACGGAAACAATCTGATCATATCTGGAAGCGTTTCAGAGCTGCATGTGATACGTTTTTCAACCGTAAATCCGAACATTTTTCTAAAGTTGATAGCTGTTTTCTTGAAAATCTGAAAAAGAAAAGTGATTTGATTAAACGCATTAATAATTTCACACCTTCTGATAAGGTAGAAGAAAACTTTGAAGCGTTAAAAGAATTTCAACACGAGTGGTCTGAGATTGGGTATGTTCCCATAAAAAATAAAGATGAAATAAATCATGCCTATCGTGATGCAATCAACAAGCGGTTTGATGAACTTAAAGTAGATGAAGGCAGAAAAAACATTCTTCGTTTCCAGACAAAGGTTGAAAATCTTGCAGCCAATCAGAAGACCAATAAGCTGAGAAACGAACGGGATAAGCTGATCAGTAAGCTTAAACAGCTTGAAAATGATATTATCCTCTGGGAAAATAATATTGGTTTTTTTGCAAAATCAAAAAATGCTGATGCCATGATCCGGGAAGTGAGAGGCCGGATCGACAGGGCCAAAGAAGAAATAGTTACCATTGAGGAAAAAATCAGGGTGATTGACAGTGCCGATGAAGAGGAATAAAAACTACAGCTGTTAAAGTTTTTTCTAAGCGAAATAATTATTTACTTTGCCACAAAATTCATTTAAATTGGCAACAACTAAGTATATATTTGTTACAGGCGGAGTTACTTCCAGCCTGGGAAAAGGTATTATTTCAGCCTCACTTGCAAAACTCTTGCAGGCCAGAGGCTTTTCTGTCACCATACAGAAGCTTGATCCTTACATTAATGTAGATCCCGGGACACTCAATCCATACGAACATGGTGAGTGTTACGTTACCGAAGACGGAGCAGAGACCGATCTGGATCTTGGTCACTATGAACGATTTCTAAGCGTGCATACTTCCCAGGCCAACAATGTTACTACCGGCAGAATCTATCAATCGGTTATCAATAAAGAAAGAAAAGGAGATTACCTGGGTAAAACCGTACAGGTGATTCCGCATATAACCGATGAAATAAAACGCAGGATCAAACTGTTGGGTACCCGGCATAAGAATGATGTAGTGATCACTGAAATTGGCGGAACAGTGGGTGATATTGAATCACTACCTTACATTGAGGCAGTGCGTCAGCTCAAATGGGAACTGGGACCCAAAAACACGATGGTGATTCATCTCACGCTGGTTCCTTACCTTGCTGCTTCAGGTGAACTAAAAACCAAACCTACACAGCATTCTGTAAAAGTGTTGCTTGAGAACGGTATTCAACCAGACGTACTCGTATTGAGGACTGAAAAAAATCTGACTACAGATATCCGCAAAAAAGTGGCCCTTTTTTGTAATGTGGATATTGAAGCTGTTATACAGTCGATTGATGTTACAACCATTTATGAGGTACCGCTGCTGATGCAGAAAGAAAAACTGGATTTAACGGTGCTCCGTAAACTCGACATGGAAACAGGTCCGGAACCTGATCTTCAACCCTGGAAACAGTTTGTTAAAAAACTGAAAAATCCGAAAAGCGAAGTTGATATTGCCCTTGTTGGCAAGTATGTTGAACTGCCGGATTCGTACAAATCAATCATTGAATCATTTATACATGCTGGTTCGGTTAATGAGTGCAAGGTAAATGTTGAGTGTGTACATTCTGAAATTATCAACGAACAGAATATTGTTGAGCTGCTTGGTAAAAAGAAAGGAATACTCGTTGCACCGGGTTTTGGTGACCGGGGTATTGAAGGAAAAATTCTTGCAGCCAAATATGCCCGTGAAAACAATATTCCCTATTTGGGTGTATGTCTGGGCATGCAATGTGCTGTTATTGAATTTGCGCGTAATGTATTGAACATGACTGATGCACATTCCACTGAAATGGTTCGCTCCACTACCCATCCGGTTATTGATCTCATGGAAGACCAGAAAGGCGTTACTGAGAAAGGCGGTACCATGCGACTGGGCGCCTATCCTTGTAATTTGCGGAAAGGAACCAAAAGTTACGAAGCCTACAATAAAAAAGAAATCAGTGAAAGACATCGCCACCGGTTTGAATTCAACAATGATTATCTCGATGCATTTGAAAAAGGAGGCATGATCGCCGCGGGAATTAATCCTGACACTGATCTGGTTGAGATCATGGAAATTCCCTCACACAAATGGTTCGTTGGTGTACAGTTCCACCCGGAATACAGCAGTACAGTGATGAAACCTCACCCTATCTTTGTGAGTTTTGTTAAGGCCGCAATGAGTTAACATAGTTTTTAATATTAAAAATTCGATTTGTTAGGGTATCTTTGCCCTGTTTTAAAAAAAAAGGAATGGATAGAAATTCAATAATTGGTCTTTTAATAATTGCTGGTATCCTTATTGGTTACAGCATGTTAACAAGACCGGATAAAGAGGAGTTAGAGGCAGCGAGACGAAAGAAGGACTCGCTCGAAATGGTTCAACAGCAGCAGGCACTGCAGGAAAAGCAAAAAGAACAAAAACAAAAGACGATCTCTGATACACTGGCAGAAGAACAAAAAGAAACACAGGTTGATTCTACTGCTACCCTAAAGCAAAAAAGAGATTATTACGGGGCTTTCGCCGGTGCTGCTACAGGAAAAGAAGAATTTGTTACAATTGAAAATGATCTGATAAAACTGAAAATATCCAGTAAAGGAGGAAGGCCTTATAGCGTTGAATTAAAAGACTACAAAACTTTTGACGGCAAACCGCTTATCCTCTTTAACGGTGATTCAACGATCTTTGGTCTTGATTTTTTTGCACAGAACAGAAATATTTCAACCAACAACCTGTATTTTACGCCTCTTGCAGAGAAAAAAGACATTTTTGTCAAAAACAACGATAATCCTTATAAGTTAACAATGCGGTTGAAAGCCGGTGAAGGCAGGTATATCGATTATACCTATACCGTGAAACCGGATTCATACATGGTGGGGTTCAATATGAACTTCGTGGGTATGAACAATGTGATCGCCAGCAATGTCAACTATCTTGATCTGAAATGGCTGATTTATGTACCGCAGCAGGAAAAAGGACGTAAAAATGAAAGCAACTATACGGCAATTTATTATAAATATTTTCAGGATGAAGTAGATAATTTCAGCACACGAAGCAGCAAGGATGTAATGGAAAAAAACATCCCGACCGGTTTGAGGTGGGTTGCTTTTAAGGATCAGTTCTTTTCATCCGTACTTATTGCTGATAATTCATTTGCAAATGGCACCGTCAAGCAGGAAGCTGTGCCGGAGCCATCCAAATACCTGAATGTTTTCACGGCCGAACTGGGTGTACCTTACCAAAATGCACCCCGCGATTCAGTAAACATGTCCTTTTATTTTGGTCCGAATAAATACACCATCCTGAAAAAACATGGCATGGAACTTCAGGAACTCGTTTCACTGGGTTCATGGATTATCAAGTGGATCAACCAATATGTGATTATCTTCCTGTTTAATTTTCTCAATAAATACATAGCCAATTACGGGATCATTATTCTGCTTCTGACAGTTATTATTAAACTGGTATTATTTCCTCTTACCTACAAATCATATCTGTCTATGGCAAAGATGCGTGTGCTGAAACCGCAGATTGATGAGATCAATGCACGCATCCCCAAGGATAAATCAATGGAAAGACAGCAGGCCACCATGGCTCTTTACAAAAAAGTAGGGGTTAGTCCGATGGGAGGATGTTTACCCACGCTTTTGCAGATGCCCATCCTGCTGGCTATGTTTCGCTTTTTCCCATCTTCTATTGAGCTCAGGCAACAATCATTTCTCTGGGCCAAAGACCTTTCAACCTATGATTCCATTCTGCAGCTTCCTTTCAATATTCCGTTTTATGGCGATCATGTAAGCTTATTTACCATCCTGATGACCGTTTCAACCATCTTGTCGATGAAAATCAATAACCAGGCACAGACAAGTTCATCCATGCCGGGAATGAAACAAATGATGTATGTAATGCCTGTGATGTTCATGTTCATCCTGAACAACTTCTCAGCCGGTCTTACTTACTATTATTTCCTTGCAAACATGATTACTTTTGGCCAGAATGCGGTGATCAAACATTATGTTGATGATGAAGCTATCCTGAAAAAGCTTCATGAGAACAAGAAGAAGCCGGTGAAAAAATCAAAATTCCAGGCGAGGCTCGAAGAAGCGGCCAAACAAAGAGGATACAAACCTCCTAAAAAGAAATAAAAGAATAACATAAATTAAAAAAGGCTGCTCTTGCAAAAAGAGCAGCCTTTTTTAATGATAAAATTCAGGATAATAAATCCCCACTATTCTTCTTCATCTTCCTCCATCTCCAGCTGAAGAGCAGCCATTTTGATTGCCGTAACCGCTGCTTCATCACCTTTATTTCCGTGCTTCCCTCCGGCCCTGTCTTTGGCCTGCTCCACCGTATTGGTAGTTAACACCCCAAAAATAAAAGGTATATTGTAATCACTATTGAGTTTGGTTATACCCTGGGTTACACCCTGACAAATATAGGTAAAATGTGGTGTTTCACCCTGTATCACACAACCAAGGCAGATGACACCATCGAAGTCGTCATACTCTGCCATCCATTGTGCTCCCAGTGTAAGCTCAAAAGTACCCGGAACATGCTTTACAATTATTTCAGACTCTTCAACACCATGTTTTTTCAGAGTGTTGTAACAGCCTTCCAGCAATGCTCCCGTAATTTCATGATTCCATTCGGCTACAACAATTCCAAAGCGCATTCCCTCAGCTGATGGGATGGAATTAATATCATAATCTGATAGATTTTTTAAACTGGTTGCCATAATATTTGATTTTATTATAATGAATATAGTATTTATTCCTGTATATTATTTCCTTCACTCAGCCCCAGCGGATTGGATTGCAAATTATGAGAAATTTTTTGATTTATTATTATATATCTAAGTTAGGAATACAATCCGACAGTCATATTTTTATTTTGATTTTATTAAAGATAGAACAAAAAAAAGGGAATAAACAAATGTTATTCCCTTTTAAAAATATCTGTTCAGAATATTTTAATCAATATGTAACTTCACACGGGTAATATATTTTTCAATCTGACGGCCTTCAGAAGTCTGTTTATAATCTTTCTCAATCCGCTGATAGGCTTCGAGCGCTTTTTGATATTTCTCAAGATTTTCATATACTTCACCGGCCTTCATCAGGTAAATGGGTGTAACAAACTCATTACCTCCCTTGTTGGCAGCTTTTTCATAGAAAGTTACACCCTGTTCAAGATCTCCAAGTTCAACATAAGCATCACCAATTGCTCCGTAGGCGATCGGTCCGATCATCTCATCATTGGCATCAAAATCTTTCAGATAATCAATAGCTTGCTGGTATTGGCCCAAATGCAGATAAGAGATCCCTGCATAATAATTGGCAAGATTAGCGGCACTGGTAATTCCATAATCATCAATGATATCCAGAAAACCGAGATAGTTTCCATCTCCGTTTAACGCCAGATTTAATGAATCCATTTCAAAATATTTCTCAGCCATAAACATCTGAGATTGTGCCTCGGCTTCTTTAGGAGTTACAATAAAACGCTTATAACCCAGATAACCTCCTACAATAATTATTATTGCAGCAACTATTATAGTGAGACTTTTCTGGTTCTCTTCAATATACTGTTCAGTTCTACTGAGCGCATTCTCAACCCCTTCTACCAGTTCGGGTGCATCTTCTTTTTTCTTTTTTGACATCTTATAACTGATTAATGTAGTTTAAAACAATCGCAAATGTAATTTTTTTGTGCTATATATTAAAAAAATAAATTAAAAAAGTTCAGAATCAGTTCAGAATTATTTAAAACCAGTTATTTGTCCTGGCCAATTTATCCATTCTACTAATAATTAATTTCGTAATGTTTATAAATTTTTATGCATTTTCATCCCTGCCGGCTAATTGTTTGTAATTTTGCATTGCATAAGCACAGTATCCCTGCACAAAAATTAAACTGGTCGAATGCATTTAGAATCATTGTCCCTCGTCAATTTCAAAAACTATGAACAACTCGATATTGAGCTGGATAACCGTATTAACTGTTTTGTAGGAAATAACGGAGTTGGTAAAACCAATCTGCTTGATGCAATCTACTACCTTTCATTAACCAAAAGTTATTTTAATCCGGTCGACAGCCAGAATATAAAGCACAATGAGGACTTTTTTGTCATCCAGGGTAAATTCAAACACAACGAAAGTACTGAAAACATATATTGTGGTTTAAAAAGAAACCGCAAAAAACAGTTCAAGCGCAATAATAAGGAGTACCAACGACTTGCGGAACATATTGGACTGATACCCGTAGTTATGATCTCACCGGCTGACAGCAGCCTGATTCTGGATGGAAGCGAAGAGAGAAGAAAATTCATTAACATGGTCATTTCTCAGTATGATCCTGAATACCTTGAGAAGGTGATTTATTACAATCGTACGCTGACACAACGAAATAAATTGCTCAAGGATTTTGGTGCTTCCGGTCGGTTCGACAAAGAAACTTTAGAGATATACAATGACCAGCTGGCTGCTGCCGGCAATGAAATCTATCGAAAAAGACAGGATTTTACCGGACAACTGGTCCCTATTTTCCAACAGTTTTACAACCAGATATCTATGGGTAATGAACAAGTAGAGCTGGTCTATCAATCGCATCTGCAAAATTCTGATTTCAGGGAACTGCTTGAACAGAGCGAAAGGAAAGACCGGGCGCTTGAATATACAACAGCGGGGATTCACAAGGACGACCTGGTACTTAACCTGGATGGCTTTCCAATAAAAAAAACCGGATCGCAGGGGCAGCAGAAAACATACCTGGTGGCCCTCAAACTTGCCAAATTTGAGTTTATCCGGAAAATTCATAATTTAAAACCTGTTCTGTTGCTCGATGATATTTTTGATAAATTTGATGCCGGCAGGGTCAAACAAATAATCAAACTGGTTGCAGGAAGTGAATTCGGACAGATATTCATCACCGATACCAGCCAGTCGCACCTCGAACCCATTTTACAGGAAGCTGGCGTTAGTTACAGACTATTCAATATTGACAAAAAAGGTATTGAATTAAAATAACCAGAAAACAATATCTACTCAGAAAGTTAACAATATGCGAAAAAGCAACACACAAAGTTTAGCCGAAGTCCTCAAAGCCTACATTGAAGAAATGAAGATGGGAAAGAAATTAAAAGAGGTAAATCTGCTAAATCACTGGGAGGAGATTATAGGTAAAAGCATTGCTTTACGCACCGATCGGCTTTATATTAAAGATAAAACATTGTTTGTACATATGAATTCTTCAGTAGCAAGAGACAAGCTCATGATGATCAGGGAACCTTTAATCAAGGCCATAAATGATCGCGCCGGCGAAAATATGATCAACAAAATTGTAATCAGGTAAGTGCAGACTCTAATTAAACAAAAAACCTGACAGTACTCCTACCGTCAGGTTTCAAAAATTAATTAAATAAAAAAATTATTTCATAAATCTCTCACTGGTAGAAAAGAAGAAATTGCATTCGATCTCTGCATTTTCATCACTGTCTGAACCATGCACTGCATTAGCCTGAATTGATTCAGCATACAGCTTACGAATAGTTCCTTCTTCAGCTTTGGCCGGATCAGTACTCCCTATCAGTTTTCTGTAATCTTCCACTGCATTTTCCTTTTCCAGCATGGCTACTACAATCGGACCTGAAGTCATGAACTCAACCAAATCATTAAAAAAAGGCCTTTCCTTGTGAACAGCATAGAACTTTTCAGCCAGGTCCCTGGTGAGCTTGATATACTTCATGGCTGCAATATGAAAACCAGCCTCATTTACCATCTTCAAGATCGGGCCGATATGCTCATTAGCCACCGCCTGCGGTTTGATAATTGTGAATGTAATTTTTCCTGACATAACGTTTTATTATTTTTGTAATTTGCACGAAAATAGAAAAATATTATTTAATAGCTTATTTTTGTAGCTTATTAAATTTTATATTTGAATAGTTGTTGAATAAAAAAAAGATAAGCAATTGACTGATTTCACATTGAACATCCCCGATTCTCTTAAAAATCTGCTACATACAAACCCCAGGAAAATCTTAATTACCACTCACCTGAATCCGGATGGCGATGCAATCGGATCGGTGCTGGCACTTTATCATTTTTTAAATAAATTAAATCATGAGGTTGTTGTTGTTACCCCGAATGATTTTCCGGAATTTTTAAAATGGATGCCCGGATCCGACAATATTTTGATTTATACCAAAAGAAAAAGAACAGTTGCTGAACTTGTCAAAAAAGCTGATATAATTTTCACGCTCGATTTCAATGTATTGAACCGGCTTGGTGATTTTGAAAAAGAAATTGGTGGAGCCGAAGGGTTGAAAATTATGATCGACCATCATCCTGATCCGGGAGACTATGCCAAATATACTTTTTCCCACACGGTGGCAAGTTCAACCGGAGAATTAATTTATCATTTCATCAAAGGATTATCAGGACTGGATAAGCTCGATGAAAATATTGCAACCTGCATTTATACGGGAATTATGACAGATACAGGTTCTTTCAGCTACAATTCCTCAAGCAGTGAAACATTCAGAATAATCGCTGATTTATTAAAATTTCCCATAAATAAAGACTATATTCATTCCAGTGTATACGATAACTATTCAGAAAACCGCATGCGGCTGATGGGATATTGCCTGAACAAAAAAATGATTGTTTTAAAAGAATATAATGCTGCTTTTATCAGCATTACAAGTGAGGAATTGAAAAACTTTAATTTTGTGATAGGAGATACAGAAGGTTTTGTAAACCTGCCTTTTTCAATAAAAGGAATTGTATTCACTGCCCTGTTCATTGAAAAACCTGATCATGTTAAGTTATCTTTCAGATCAAAAGGCAATTTCTCCGTCAATGATTTTGCCCGCAGTCATTTCGAAGGGGGTGGTCACCTGAATGCTGCCGGAGGCGAATCAAAGCTGTCACTGGATGAAGCAGTCAAAAAATTTCGGGACTTGTTACCGGAGTACAAAAATCAATTATCACATGTATTTTAAAAAACAACACATACATTTTTTTATTATCTTTCTGATGATTTTAGCAGGCTGTCAAAACAGACCTTATCATTATAAAGAGAAAGAAAAGACCGGCGAGTCGCAAAAAGAAGCTTTGCTCAGGGTGAATAAGTTTCTGGTAAAAAAAGACCGGGAAATGATTCAAAAGTTTGCCGAACGCCGGGGATGGGATATGAAAACAACTGAGAGAGGTCTGTATTATCAGATATACCTGCATGGTAATGGTCCCAAAGCAACGCATGGTGCTGAGGTTACCATTAACTATACCCTGCAATTGCTGGATGGTACTTTCGTAACCCCGGAAGACAAAACAACCGGTAAAACATTGCACCTTGGATCAGATGATAATGAATCAGGGTTATATGAAGGTTTATTGTTGATGCATGCCGGGGACGAGGCCAGGTTTATTATTCCGCCTCACCTGGGACAGGGATTACTGGGGAGCAATAAAAAAATACCTCCAAGGGCAGTATTGATCTATGATGTTAAACTCGAATCAGTTAAGGCTAAATAGAAATATGTATAAAAAAAGCTGGATCATATTACTCATAATCTTTATCATACCCGCATGCACCAAATCGAAGTACCCGGGTTATGACAAAACCAGTGATGGTATCTACTATAAGTTACTCACTATTAGTGAATCAAATAAAAGGCCGGTTCCGGGAGATTATATTACAGTTGATCTGAAATACAAAACAATTCATGATTCAGTATTTTTTTCAGGAAGACGAAAATTTCAACTTACTTCTCCTGCTTATCCTGGTTCGGTAGAAGAATGCTTCAATATGCTGGCTCCTGAAGAAAGTGCCGGTTTTATTCTTTCAGCTTCTGATTTTTTTAATAAGACACTCAAATCTCCACTTCCTCCTTTTCTTCATGACGGAGATCCCATGAAAATTGATATTGCCATGGTGGAAATTCAGACCGAAGAAGAGTACAGGAACGAAAAACAGGCATTTCTGAAATGGATTGACGATTTTGGTGCTTACGAAAAGGAAATACTCAAACAATATCTTACCAAAAATCAGATGAATATTAAACCCGCAGCTCCTGGTCTTTATTACTTCAGACTTAAAGAGGGAACCGGCAAAAAAGTTGAACTGGGCGATACGGTTACGGTAAATTATGAAGGTAAGTTTTTAAACGGAAAATTCTTTGATTCTACCATCAAAAGAAATGAACCGTTCTCATTTGTTTATGGTCAGGAATGGCAGGTTATTGAGGGTATGGAAGAAGCAATTGGTATGATGCGGGAAGGCGAAAAAGCCCTGTTTATCATGCGTTCTGACCTGGCCTTCGGCGATACAGGCTCTTCAACCGGAATTATTCCTCCGTTTACTTCACTAATTTTTGAAGTTGAACTGGTTAGTGTAAAATAAGCTGGCCTACGCAACGTTTTATTGATTAAATGCATCAGTACAATTAATGTAAGTACTGATGAAAAATGAATATTCGCTGTTTGCGAAAAATATATACTTAAATATGAATAAGTTAATTTCTAAATGTAAACCAAGAAAGATGAAAAGTATCACACGATTATTATTTCCGGTTCTGGGGATTTTGCTGCTCGTAACAAGCTGTCTTCCAAAAGATGACTCTTCAGATAAAATTGCTGAAGAGCAGCGGTTATTGAAACAATATCTTGAAAACAACAACATAACAGTTGATCCCACTGATGACGGGTTATATTTCATTTCACAGAGCGATTCAGTCGCAGACACTGTTCAACCTGTAATGGGAGATTTTGTACTCATCAATTATACAACCCGTTTAATCGACGGTCAGGTTGTAGGCACCTCAGAGATAGAGACGGCAAAGGCAAAAAATGTATATAATCCTTCTGTACTATACGGACCCTTTAAATTTAAACTGGGTACTGAGATTACAGGTGTAAATGAAGGTATCTCTATGATGCACGAAGGCGAGAAAGCTCGTTTAATCATTCCTTCTGACCTGGCTTATGGTTCTTTTTCAGTAGGTAAGATTCCATCGTACTCTACACTAATCTTTGATGTTGATCTCCTGAAGGTTATCAAAGACCCGGTAGCCTATGAAAATGAACAACTTAAGAAATATGTTGCAGATAATAACCTACAGCCCGATACCACTGCCAGCGGTCTGCTGTTTGTAAGAACAAAAGATGGCGAAGGTTCTTATCCAGCCAATGGTGACTATGTGAAAATCAAGTATGTAGGCAAATTACTGGATGGTAGGGTATTTGATTCAACCTCCACAACCACTTTCAATTTCACTGTAGGCTTTAATCAGGTGATTAAAGGAATGGATGAAGCGGTAAAACTGTTGAAACCTGGCGGAAAAGCTACATTTATTATGCCCTGGGACATTGCTTACGGAACATCCGGTCAGGGTCAGATTCCTCCTTATACAACCCTTGTCTTTGATTTGGAGTTATATTCTGTAGGATCTAAATAGTGTCTGTCCATAATGTCCGATAACTGCGTTGTTGCAAAAATTTTAATTCCTCATATACATTAGTATACTGCGGATTAAAATTTTTGCACGCCTTGTTCTATAACATTATGATCCAGACACTTGACTTTATTGACAGGCACTAAATAGACTTATATGGTTGCCTTCATAATTATCTGAAAAAGCCATTGATTTTCTTCATTTGCCCCCGTCCCTAAAGGGTGTGAAGAAAATCAATTCGCTTCCTGCCTTTAGGGTTAGAGGCAAAACAGATTGTTTTTCAAATCTATTAATCACTTGTTCGGTAACCAACCGGACAAGTATTTAAATTTAATTACGCTGAATAATAAATATAGCCGGTCTCTTATGAAGGGCCGGCTTTATTTTTTTCCACTCCTTCACTGACATGGTTTGTATGTATTCCGATGCAAGTGTAAGGTCTGCAGCAATACACAACTTCGTATTATCATCACAGGCAACCAGGATATCTTCAAGTAAAGCCATATTGCGATACGGTGTTTCTATAAACAACTGGGCCTGGTTTTCCTGTTGCGATCGTTTTTCATAAAACTTAATTGCTTTGATCCTATCCGGCTTTTTAATGGGCAGGTATCCGTTGAACGCAAAAGACTGTCCGTTCATGCCGCTGGCCATTAAAGCCAGAATAATGGATGAGGGTCCCGTGAGCGGAACCACTCGTATGTTTTTACTATGAGCCAGCTGCACCATCACCGCTCCCGGATCAGCAACTTCCGGAACACCCGCTTCGGAAATAATACCAATGTGGTGCCCTTCCATGGCAGGATTAAGGTATTCTTTATATTCTTCCGGGCTTGTATGTTTGTTGAGTTCAAAAAACGTCAGCGAATCAATTGGCGTTTCAATACCTGCCTTACTCAGAAACCGGCGCGCTGTCCGCACATTTTCCACGATATAAAATCTGGTTTGGTTGATTATCCTGATTACCAGTTCCGGAATTACATCGTTCACATTTTCACCTCCCAGGGTTGTCGGGATAAGATAGAGATTACCGTTCATATATAAAATTTTGGTAAAAATAGAGAACTTTTAACCAATTGTAAAACATACGCTGTTTTTACTCATCCTGCAAACAAACACCCTGCTTTCCGGTTTGATAATATACATTTCATTGAACTCTGAAAACTTCCAGATTAATATGCAGATATGAACTGGCTTAAAAAATTGTTCCTCAATCGGAATTTCATTCTGATAATGGCTGTTGTACTTGGATTGGCAGTTGGAGATTGGGCCGTTTACCTGAAAAAAATTACTTTTTATGTGCTGGCTGTCGTAATGACATTTTCAACCACCGGAATCAGTACCCGTTCACTTTTCCCGTTGAAAAAAATTGTTAAACCTTTTCTGACAGGGATCCTGCTGAATTATTTCGTTTTTGGTACTGTTTGCATTACTGCTGCCTGGTTGCTGATGCCTGATAAAGAATTATTTTATGGATTCGTGGTTATCGCTGCCACACCACCAGGTGTTGCCATAATTCCTTTTTCCGGAATACTTAAAGGTGATTTGAAGTACAGCATCATAGGTGTTTTGGGTGCTTTCCTGGCTTCTGTGATACTTGCACCACTCATGGTGGGAATATTTGCTGGTTCAGATAACGTAAATACTTTGCACCTTTTTTTCCTGATGCTCTGGCTAATCATTGTACCCATGCTGGTATCAAGACTTCTTTTGTATAAAAAGATCTTTCCCGCTGTCTCCAAAATAAGGGGCAAAGTAGTTGACTGGGGATTTGCAATTATTATCTATACAGCTGTCGGACTGAACCGCGATGTGTTTTTTTCTGATTTCAGAATACTGCTGCTTTCCTCACTGGTGTTATTTATATCCGTTTTCCTGCTGGGAACCATTTATGAAGTTACAGCCAAAAAAATACTGCACAACCAGCAGATCATCATGTCCCAAACATTATTGGTAACAGTGAAAAGTTCTGGTGTTTCTGTGGTAATGGCATTGAGCCTTTTCGGAACAACCGCCGCCATACCATCAGCAATTATGGCTGTTTTTGTTCTTCTTTATTTGTTATATTTATCCTTCAGAATTGAATTAAAAAAACGAAAATAAGCTTTGAAAATCACATTATTAGGCACAGGAACCTCCCAGGGAGTACCCGTCATTGGGTGTAACTGTGAAGTATGCACCTCAGCAGATCCGAGGGACAAACGTCTCCGTTCCTCCGTTATGATCGAAGAAGCCGGAAAAGTAATAGTAATCGATACCGGTCCGGATTTTCGCCAGCAAATGCTGAATGCAGGAAACCGGCAACTCGATGCGGTAATTTACACCCATGAACACCGTGATCATGTTGCCGGGCTGGATGAAGTCCGATCATTTAATTTCCTGCAGCAAATGCCGGTAGATGTGTATGCCGAAGAAAGGGTCCATCGTGCATTGATGAGGGAGTTCCCTTATATTTTTGCCGAACATAAATACCCTGGTGTTCCCCAAATTAACTATCATGAAATCACCAGCCACCCTTTTGATATTGATGGGTTGAAAATACTACCTGTCCGGGTATTGCACCATCGTTTACCTGTGCTGGGCTTCCGGATAGGCGATTTTTCCTACATCACAGATGC
>DASQZP010000898.1:0-3036 GCA_035638655.1 Bacteroidales bacterium | reverse complement strand
TTTAAAATATTCATCTTTTTTTAGGATGAAATCACTAGTAATTAATTTATCTTCAGATTGAGTTATAACATGGGTGTAGATTGAAAAGCCTACTTGTAAAAATTTATTAAGCGAGATACCTGTAATCTCTCTAAACTTTTTTGATAGGTCAGTTGAATTTTTGAAATCATTAAAAAGTATGTGAGTACGAGCGAACTCGGCTCCAAACTCTGAGTCTCGCTGTGTTGAGAGAACCAAATGTCCAAGTCGCCAAAAATGTCCAGCAAGAGAATCTGGAGAAACAGGGCCATATGCTATTCTCAACTCGTCATTGATATAAAGAAGTAACAAGCCAATATTATAAAGGATTTCCTCATTTATATCTTTATAAGACACTGTCTGATCGGAATGCCGCAATAACAAACTCATTAAGTAATAGATTTGCTGATGGTGAAAAATTACAGAGTTATCTTTTTCTTCTAGAAGAGAATTCATAACATCTCTATGATTTGGATCTTTAAATAAAAGAGATATTATCTTTTTCTGTATAGTATTATCACCATACTTTTCTTTTGATAGTAACAAATCAATCCTGGATATTAACAATAATGAGTCTAATAGTGGTAATTTGGGTATAACTTCTGAGTAATTAAATTTTTCAGAAAGATTTATATTGTATTCACTTAAACATACAAATGTACCGATAAAGGGAAGTGGCATAATTTAATCTTTCATTTTTATATAGCAGAGGTCTTATTATTATTTCCCCTTTTATACATACTACGCTAATCCTGTATATATTTTCCCAGACTTATCAAAATTAATAATGCGGAAAATATTTTCTTTTGGCTTTTCTGAGTTTTAGTTGGTGGTACATTACACAATGTTCCAGTTAAAAAATATAGCAGAATGATAAGCGAGTCATCTGTATCCCCACCACAGAAAAATTTAGATTTTATCCGAAATAATCTGAATATTAATAGACTTTTATAATAATCAGGTTTACTTAACAAATGTTGTTATCTACTGTATATCGCCTATCAGGACTGAAAAGTTCAGCTTTTGGGTATATAAAGTCCAGAAGCAGTACTATCACTCTTCTCAATCGAAGAATCAGGTTATTTGAGTTTCTTGATGGAGTGGGAATATAAACCGAAATCCTTGATGTAGGTTTATTCCAATGAAATAAGTTGTTCAGTCTCCTGCACGAGTATTGCGGCTGTGATATCTAAAGTATGGGCTAACGTGATAATCGTCTCTAAACTAGCTCCACGTAATCCTCGTTCGATCAGACTGATATAAGAGCGATCCAAACCGGCTTCCAATGCCAAGTGTTCTTGGCTTAGGCCGACTTTCGTACGATATTTTCGTAAGACTGTGCCAAAGGCTGCTTTAATATCCACATCATAGATTAGAGCCAGTGTGACGCAGAGTCTACGGACAATAGTCGGAATATTTTTCTTTTATTCCCATCTTCCTTTGTGTACTATAAGGCTGTTTAGTTCATCTGACACCGTGTATTTAATAATTGATGAGTTATTAACCAAGGGGGTTATAGTATGCCTGATCCTAATCAAGATTTTTACCAGCGGTTACGCGGGAATATCTCAGAATGGTTACAAGCACACGGGGGGCACACCTATGGTGAAATTTTAATGTTAGCTCCAGATTTGTTTCATCTTCTCTGTAAATTATCTTTGGATAGCCGAATTCCCGCTAAAAGTAAAGCGGAATTGGCCGGAGCAATCGCCTACTTTGTTTCTCCTGTAGATCTAATTCCAGAGGCAGTTGTTGGAGCACCCGGCTATATTGATGACATTGTGGTGTCAGCGTTAGTGCTCAAGCAGGTAATCAATAATTCAGATCCAGAAATCGTACACGAACATTGGGCCGGTGACGGGGACATATTGGAAGTTGTGCAACACATCTTGGATGTAGCCGATGAAATGGTGGGCAGCGGTTTGTGGCAAAAAATCAAGAGGAGGTTTGGCGGAGCACAAACTTCATAAGAGAATACTAGTCCACATATACAATAAGGATCAAGGAGAATGATTTGAATGCTCAGAATCAGACCGTAAATATACGTACTTCTAAAAAAAATTGGTTTAAGGAATTAGTGCTTGCCTATCGGGATCAAGTGCCCATTTTTTTAGTTGATGATGCTGAAGTTGGAATCACTCCAGAAACTCAGACCTTGTTAGAGATTGGGCGAGATATGGGCCTGACCAAAGAGGATTGGATTGGGATATTAGTTGCTTTGGGGGTTTCCGCCGTGGGCGTAGGACTAATCGTTGCGGCAATTTTTGATCCTGAGCCCACAAGTAAACTGGGGTTGCTGGTCTCTGGAGGTATTACCTTTGTTTTTTCAGGAGGATTTATGGCCATCAAACTCCTTACCCGTCAAAAGCCACCAACAGTGAAAATGGGAAAGGATGGTATCCAGATTGAGTGGACATAGCGCAAACTCCACGTTTTAAAATCCTATTAGGGACCATTTAAAAAATTATAAAAAAATTTTTACAAAATGGTTTTAGACGCGGTATTATATAAGGACTCTTCGAAATCGAAGTACCTCGTAGATTATATAAGGCCCGGTAGAAACTTGTTTTCGAGAATCCTTGATAGCGGAAAAAGAAAGATGAATCCAAGCCGCAGAAAACAGCAAAACCCCTTCACCGACAAACTGCGGATGAAGAGGTTGACTGTGAGTATCAGTTAACTTTGCATCTGATTTGTTAGACCCACTGACATTGCTGTCTTCTAAAGATTATATAAATATCCAACCAATTCAGGTAACTCTGAAGCGAGCGTCTCACGAAAGACACTGTCTGATTCAGGCCACCACGCCGTTTCGTCAATACACTCATTTTGATAGGGTGTCCGGATAAATAGTGGCTGCCCTACAGTCAACTTGACCGCATCAATCATCTCAGTCGCACAAAACAAATTGCCACCCATTTCATAGGTCACTCCATTGAAGGTGATCTGTTGGTGAGTAATCAATTCTTCAATCAATTGTGTTTTTCCCTGCACGGGCTTTGTAAAATCTCCACTCAC
>DASQZP010000897.1:0-2638 GCA_035638655.1 Bacteroidales bacterium | reverse complement strand
AGGGAGCTCCGGTCAGCATGTTTTCAGCCACCAGTCTGGCAGCATAAGACAGTTGCCGAAGTAATTCACCCAACCCTTCCAGCATCTCCCTGTTGGCTGCACCGTCACTGAGTACATCATATTGTTCATGGCTGGAAGCTGCGCGCTCATGTAATCCCTGCAACAACATGAATCGCTGCAAATAGGGACGCAACACTTCCTGACGTTTAACTTCCTGTCCGTAACTATTCAGTACATCCTTACATTTCTCAAGTGCCCCGACGACATTGATGTTTAACAACGCCAGCCTGTTGCGTATTTCTGCCTGGGTGGACACATCACTTGGAAACAACTTAGCCTTCTCTTCCAGGTAGTGAGATAGTTCAATAAACCCTCTGGCCAGTTGTTCCTCCAGCAAACGCCATGGTTTGTAGTAAAGCAATATCAGGGATACAACTCCATAAAAAAGCGCACCAGCAGGTAGTAAAACTGGCTGCCAGTACCAGGTCGGACTGATGGGAGCCCCAAGCATGGCATAAATACCAATCAGTATGGCGCCAAAGGTAATGCCGCGGTATCGTTCCCCCATACCACCCAACAGGATAAATACAATGGTAGAACCGGCAAATCCGACACCAAAGATCCACGGATAAGGTAATAACAGTTGAACCGAAAGAGTTGATATTGTAAAGCTTAAGACCGTAAGCAGCAAAGCCTTTATCCTTCCCCGCGGATGATCGTCGGTCTCAGCAAGTGCTCCTGCCAACGCCCCTAATGCCAGGGTAAGGCCAAAGAACGGTTTCCCGGCAAGAATAAGCGGTACAGATACCAGTGCCATCGCCAGTGTAGCTTTGATAGCCAGTAACCTGTCCGGATATCGCCAGAATGCATTAACCAGATAACGCACCCAGACAACATCAGAAATTTGTCTCCGCTTCTTTCCCATTTAAGTTTCTTAATTGATTCTGGTATATTAAAAATCAATTGCAAAACTATGAAAATAATAATGAATGCGGTAAATATTCATTTGGTAAAGCGGCTTTCATAGTCGCTTTACCATCCTTTCGACAAAAAAATACAGCTTGCAGCTGATGAAGAAATAAAATCAAACAACCTGATATTTCGCTGCTTTTTTATTAGTGGTGTCTGTGATGGTGATGTTCATGATGGTCGTGACCGCCATGGTCATCATGATGGTTGCATGCAACCCCCGAATCAACCAGGCTGCCCCGCAGATATTCTTCCACCACCTGACTAATCTCGCCTGAACATCCACGAATTACTTCTATTCCGGTTGCATTCAATTTATTAAGTGCACCTGGCCCCATGTTTCCTGCCAGCATCAAGGATACTCCTTTCTCCTTCAAAATCTCAGCAATACCGGATTTACATCCGCAATCATCAAATGAGGGTACCTCTTCGGTATGAAGCACCTGATTATTTTCATCG
This sequence comes from Bacteroidales bacterium, assembly GCA_035638655.1. Classification (GTDB taxonomy): domain Bacteria; phylum Bacteroidota; class Bacteroidia; order Bacteroidales; family DASQZP01; genus DASQZP01. The sequence goes on along the minus strand of DASQZP010000897.1, from coordinate 1,210 downwards.
GTAGTAAAAACCGAAAATACTTCGCAATGGCCAAAATGACCATCAACCCGGTTATTCCGGGTTGGAACTGCAATTTTCATATATTGGGAATTTTTAATTAATCAAATAATTTACTGCTCCTTAACCGCCTGCCCAGTCCTTTCTCTCCCGTACTCCTGCGCTTTTTCCCCATTCCCTGGCCCGGTTCAAATGCTTTTTTCTTTGTATTCTTACAGGTACCAAGTCCTCTTCCTGTGCCAGAACCTTTACTTTCAGGGCCTGTATGATCCAAATGTGGCATAATATTCAATTTTAAGCTAATTGCATTGATACAAAATTAAAAACACTACAGAATGTGTTTATAAAGACATTACAAATATAAGCATATGCTCATAATAATTAATAAGAATTACTAAATTTTTTAATACAATTATTGCTTGTATATATAAGCTAAAATCTATAGTTTTGGTAAAAACAAGAATTGATAACAAAATGACAACAGTTAGAGAACTTGCCAAAATGATCGATCATTCGATACTACATCCCACTTTTACTGATGAAGACCTGCGAAGAGAATGCGAAACTGCAAAGAAATATAATGTAGCCTCTGTTTGTGTTAAACCTTATATGGTAAAGCAGTCCAAAGAGATATTAAAAGGAACCGACGTGCTTGTCGGGTGTGTGATAGGCTTTCCTGCAGGCAATTCTACTATTGAAACTAAAATATTTGAAGCTGAAAATGCCTGTAAAAACGGGGCAGTTGAGATTGACATGGTGATCAATATTGGCAAGGCACTCCAGGGTGACTGGGGCTATATTAAAGAAGAAATAACTGCAATTACTGAAACCTGCCATTCATATCATGCTATTGTTAAGGTTATTTTTGAGACTGATTATGTAACCAGGGAAGAAGACATTATCAAACTATGTGAAATTTGCACAACAGCCGGAGCCGATTATGTAAAAACTTCCACCGGATTTGGTTTTGTAAAGAATGAAGATGGTAAATACAGCTATACCGGAGCCACTATCCCCAATCTGAAACTCATGCGTAAACATTCAGGGCCGGCTGTAAAGATAAAGGCTGCCGGTGGTGTTCGCACACTTGACGGGCTGCTTGCAGTTAAAGAAGCCGGATGCACCAGGTGTGGAGCAACAGCTACAGTTTCAATGATGGAAGAAGCAATACAAAGATTTGGAAATAAATAATGAATCAGACAGGGGTTATCAT
>DASQZP010000896.1:0-2906 GCA_035638655.1 Bacteroidales bacterium | reverse complement strand
CATTGATTCGGTTGTGATGCTTGATCTTTTTAATAAGGCAGGCTTTGAGACAGGGATTGCCCATTGTAATTTCCAGCTTCGCGGAGCGGAATCCGATGGTGATGAACAACTGGTCAGGGAACTGGCAGCAGATTACCAGGTTCCTGTGTATGTGAAACGTTTTGAAACACTGGAATATGCTTCTGCTTACCATCTCTCAACCCAGATGGCGGCAAGAGAATTACGCTATCAGTGGTTCGACGAGGTTGCCAGTGAAGAGGACTATACACATATCGCTACAGCTCATAATCAAAATGATAATGTTGAGACCTTCTTTATTAATTTATTCCGGGGAACCGGTATACGTGGATTATCGGGAATCAGTCCGGTGAACGGTAAACTGGTACGCCCCATGCTTTTCGCCACCCGGGAAACGATAGCTGACTACTGCAGGCAACAGCATATCATTTACAGGGAGGACAGCAGCAATCTGAAAACGGATTACCTCCGAAATAAGATACGGCATGTGTTGAGGCCCGTTGTGGATGAAATTTCTCCGGGTTTCTGGAAAACAGCTTCTGCAACCCTGGACCGGCTGGCAGAAACTGATATACTTTTCTCTGAAAGAATTGAACAGCTCAGCAAAGAAATAGTACATTTTTCGGAAGGTAAAGTATATATTGATATTGAAAAACTCAAAGAGACAAATGCCATCAACACCTGTTTGTTTGAATTTATTAATGAGTTTGGGTTCAGTTCATTGAAGATCAGAGATATTGCTGAATCACTTGATGGTCCTTCGGGGAGAACTTTCCTTTCAACAACCCATGAACTGGTGAAAGACAGACAGTTTCTTATCATACGGGTCATTCCGGTTCCTGAGAAACAAAGGTTTTATATTGAAGCTGACCAGCAGTTTACCGATGAGCCAATTCCAATGGAACTGGAGATAATACAAAAAGATGAATCATTTATCCTGGAAAAGGACCGCGAGATAGCCCTGCTCGATTATGACCTTATTGATTTTCCTTTGCTTCTCAGAAAATGGCAGGCAGGTGATTATTTTAAGCCGCTTGGAATGCGTGGATTAAAAAAACTTTCCGATTATTTTGTTGACAACAAGTTTTCTCTTGTAGACAAACAGGAAACATGGATCCTGGCCTCAGGGGATAAGATTGTCTGGATCGTCGGTCACCGCCTCGACGACCGGTTTAAGGTTACTGATGAGACCCGTAATGTACTTCGTATTTCATTGAAATACTAAATAGTGTCTGTCCATAATGTCCGATAACTGCGTTGTTGCAAAAATTCTAATTCCTCATATACACCAGTATACTGCGGATTAAAATTTTTGCACGCCTTGTTCTCGAACATTTTGATCCAGACACTTGATGACTTTATTGACAAACTATAGAAATTGTCTGTCCATAATGTCCGATAACTGCGTTGTTGCAAAACTTTTATTATTCAATATTCTTTCTCAATGTTGCCAAAAACTCTTTCATCTCATCATAATCCTTGTCTTTAATGATTCCAAGGAGTTCGGAAAGTTTTTTATGTATATTTTCCACCTGTTCCAGTGTGAACCGGTTAAACAGAATTTCCGCCAGCAGGTAATCATCCTCTGAGAGGAGGCCTTTGGCAATCTGGTGATGCTTTTTAAATGTGGTGCCTGGTGCTTCCTGGTGTTTCATAACAGCAGCAAAGACGAGGGTAGAGGAGAAGGGGATTGAGAGCGAATAAGCAATGGTCTGGTCATGCTGGTCGAAGGTATACTCATATAGATTCAGGTGCATGGAAGAGTAGAAATCCCGGAAGAACTTTTTGCCTTCCTCATCTGATTCTTTGATAATTATGGCGCTTTCCTGGCTCAGGTTTTTTACATTCCCGAACGTGGGCCCGAACATCGGATGGGTGGAAACAAATCTTCTGTTGGTGTTCAGGTAGAAATCTTTCAGCCCGTTTTTTACCGAGGTTATGTCACTTAGTATGCAATCTTCAGATAAATAAGGTATTACTTCTTCAAAAGCTTCTCTTGTGTGTTGCAGGCTGACCGCATTGATCACCAGCTCAGGATTGAAATTGCTGATCTCTTCCATGGTCAGGAGTTTATGTGCATTGAAAAAATAGCGGAGCCGTGTTTTGTCTCTGTCGTAAACAGCAACATCGTAATCGAGGCAAAGGGATTCTACCATCCAGGCGCCCATGTTGCCGGCACCCATTATCAGGATTTTCATGAATGTAAATTTACTTGTATGGTTTATTTTATTGTTTATATTTATCTGTTGCGGCAATGCGGCCTGTTTGCTGTTCAAGCATGAAGAAATCTGCCAGCACAATGGCGGTGGCTGCCTCGAGCACTACCGGTACCCGCAGTGCAATGCAGGTATCGTGGCGGCCTTCAATCTCCAGATCCACCATCTGATTAGAACTGATATTGTAAGTGTGTTGCTTCTGATGGGTACTGCTGGTGGGTTTTACAGCTACGCGGAAAACAACTTCGTTGCCGTTGGTAATGCCTCCGTTGATACCTGCTGCATGGTTGGTTTCTGTTTTGCCATCGGAAGAAATAAAATTATCATTGTGCTCACTGCCCCGCATTTTTGCAGCAGCAAACCCGGTTCCGAATTCAATGCCTCTGATGGCAGGGATGGAGAAAACCATGTGTGACAAAACTGCCTCCACTGAGTCAAAGAAAGGTTCTCCCAGTCCTGCAGGCAGTCCGTTGACTTTGCATTCCACAATGCCGCCAATAGAATCTTTTATTTCCACCGCATGGTCGATGGCTTTTTCAATTTCTTTACTGCCGCCTGCCTCAATCAGCAGGGCTTCCACTGTTGCAGGTGCAATTATCTTTTTGGCTATCACGCCTGCAGCAACTAACCCCAGTGTCAGCCGGCCGGAGAAATGTCCACCACCACGGTAAT
>DASQZP010000895.1:0-2737 GCA_035638655.1 Bacteroidales bacterium | reverse complement strand
ATGGGCATCCCGGAGGATAAACTGCTGATCCCGGTGCTGCATCCGCGCTATTTCAGGAACGCTTTTCTCCCGGAGATCACCCGGTTTATGGCAGAGAAGTTTAAAATTAAAAGGGAAGCTGTTAAAAAGGCACTTGACAGAGCAGGTGCTGCACAACAACAATTTCTTGACAGCGTTTTGTCACGCGGCAGTTATATACTGAATAATTTGCCATCAGAAAAAAAAGCGGTTGTGATTTTAGGCCGGCCCTACAATACAGGTGATCCTGAATTGAATCTCAGGCTTGTGGAAAAATTACTTAACCTTGATGTTATTCCCATTCCACTTGATTTTTTACCACTGGAAGATGAACCGGTATTCAGAGACTACAGGAATATGTACTGGCCCAACGGCAGAAAGATCCTTGCTGCCGCACAATATATTGCTAAACATGATAAGCTTCATGCTGTCTATATCAGTAATTTTCGTTGTGGCCCTGATTCATTTTTATCTCATTTTGTAAGGGAAGAATTGAAGGGAAAACCTTATTTGCAAATTGAAATTGATGAGCATTCAGCAGATGCCGGACTGATCACTCGCCTGGAAGCTTTTATGGACAGTCTTACACAAAAACAGGAAACAGAAGCAAAAACCATAAAAAGCTTTGTTCCGGAGATACGAAATGCTTCCCCGCTGGACGGAAGGGTATTGTATTTTCCATACATGAATGACGGTTCATTTATCATAGCTGCTGCTGCCCGAAGTTGCGGAATCGAATCATATTCTCTTCCAATGCAGAACCAGGATGACCTGGATACAGGCAGGAAATATACTTCGTCAAAGGAATGCTTCCCAATGATCTGTACTACCGGCAGCTTTATAAGAAAACTTACGGAAACCGGTATTAATCCGGGGAAAGTAAGTTTTTTTATGCCGGATCACAACGGACCATGTCGGTTCGGACAGTATAATAAATTGCAACGTATAATTTTTGACCGACTGGGTTTTCAGGATGTCAAAATCATCTCTCCTTCAAACGACAGTTCGTATGAAGATATATCCGGCGGACACGCTGGCAAATTCAGATTTTCAGCATGGCGCGGATTTGTTGCCCTTGATCTGTTAAGAAAAATGCAGCAGGAAAGGCGCCCGTATGAAAAGGTAAAAGGTTCAGTAAATGAAGCGTACAGGTTGTCACTGGATGCACTTGTAGAGAGTATTGAACTGGGAGGCAGGGGAGTCAAAACAGTACTAAGAAATGCAATAACCCGCTTTGAGTCGGTGGAGCTTTTTGACATACCCCGAAAGCCTGTAATCTCTGTAGTGGGCGAAATATTTATGCGTGACAATGCATTTTGTAACGGATTTATTGTTGAAAAACTGGAATTGCTGGGAGCAGAAACAGTCATTTCGCCTTTTTCGGAATGGCTTGAATATTCCACCTACCGTTATATCCGTGACAGCAAATGGAAAGGTGACCTAAAAGGCCTGCTTAAAGCATACATTCAGCAAACCACACAACACCTGTCGGCAAAAAATTTGTATGCTGTGGCAGAACATTTTATTGATAATGAAAAAGAATTATCTGTTAAAACTATGCTTTCATTATGTAATCCATATGTAGACAAAGATTATGATGGTGACCCCCCTTTAGCCATAGGAACGGCTGTGGCGTTTGCCCGGAAGGGGATATCCGGCATTGCCAATATACTGCCTTTTACCTGTATGCCCGGAACTCTTCTTGTATCTGTCTCATCCGCCTTTCGTGCCGATCATAAGAATATACCCTGGGTAGATATTGCCTACGATGGGCAGGATGATGCATCACTTGAAACCCGGTTACAGGCTTTCATGTTCAAGGCAAAGGAATTTAATTACCATTGAGTTGGGGCGTGTTTAACAGCAATGGAGTTAGATACACGCATTACAAATGCGCACCGGTAGATGGAATTTTACCAGCCTGAAAGGCTGAGATATCAAAGCCCGCTGCAACGTTCCGGGTATGACGACAATCCCCTCTATCCGCCGCATCCGTAAAGTATCCATTGAAACCAAATGATGGTTATGCGGCAGGTGAAACCGGATGACGGCAGGTTAGGAACCTGTCAGGTATTGATCTCCTGACAGGTTTTAATAAATATTATAAACGCTGAAAAATCACCTTGCTTCAATCTGAAACCTGCCTTTAAGCCTGATATCCTGTGAAGAACTCCCTACCCGTACTTCAAACTCACCGGGTTCCACCACTTCATTCATGTTTTTGTCCAGCAACGACATATCATCTGGATGGAGCGTAAAAATCACTTTTTTCATTTCTCCCGCCTGCAGGCTTACCCGTTCGAAGCCTCTCAGGTCGGATTCATATGTGGTAACACTGCTTACCAGATCGGAGAGATAGAGCTGCACTACTTCATCTCCTTGCCGGTCACCGGTATTCTGCACTTCACATGAAACGGTAACAGTACCTTCCGGTCCTTGTTTTTCAGGAGATATCTCCAGGTTGCTGAAAGCAAAAGAGGTATAACTCAGCCCATATCCAAAGGGATAAAGCACACCATCTACCCGTGTATGATGAGGGAAGTTACTGCTGGTCGACTGCCGGGCCTGCGAGCCGGGTTTGAACGGGAAATTGTATTCAAGTTGTCCCACCGTTTTCGGGAAGGTAACCGGAAGTTTTCCTCCGGGATTGTATTCACCAAACAGGGTTTTGGCCACTGCCTCTCCGCCACTTTCTCCGGGAAACCAGGCTTCCAGAATG
>DASQZP010000894.1:0-11512 GCA_035638655.1 Bacteroidales bacterium | reverse complement strand
CCGCGGTATGCAGGTGTGACGCTTACCGGGGTGAAAATTGGTCCCTCTCCGGAATGGCTTCAAAACAGGATTCGCTCTATCGGACTGCATCCCATCAACAATGTGGTTGATGTCACCAACTTCGTGCTGCACGAAACAGGGCAACCACTGCATGCCTTTGACGGCGATAAAATCAAGGGCCAGCAAATTGTTATAAAAAATCTGAAAGAAGGAACTACCTTCGTTACACTTGACGAAGAAAAACGCATCCACTCCGGTGATGACCTCATCATCTGCAACGCGGAAGAAGGCATGGCTCTTGCCGGTATTTTTGGCGGACTGGATTCTGGTGTAACTGAATCAACCAATAAAATATTTATTGAAAGCGCCTGTTTCAATCCGGTAAACGTAAGAAAAACCGCAAAAAGACAAATGCTGAGCACCGATGCTTCATTCCGTTTTGAGCGGGGTACCGACCCGAATATGGTTATTTATGCCCTGAAGCGGGCGGCTTTCCTGATTAAAGAACTGGCAGGCGGCAGCATTTCTTCGGATATTGTGGATGTTTATGCCAGAAAAATCGAAAACTATACCGTTGAATTCAGCTTTACAAATGCCACCAGGCTAATAGGCAAAGAGATTGAAAAAGACCTGATCAAAAAGATCCTTTCTTCATTGGATATCAGCATACTAAAGGAAGAGAGCGATGTGCTGCTTCTTAGCGTTCCGCCATATCGTGTGGATGTGCAACGCGAGGCTGATGTAGTTGAAGAGATCCTGCGCATTTATGGTTACAACAATGTTGAAATTTCTGATAAACTCCACTCTACCCTGTCCTATTCGGTGAAACCCGACCGGGACAAAGTGGCAGATATCATCTCTGAATACCTAACTGCAAACGGATTCAGTGAGATAATGAACAATTCCCTTACCCGGGCAGCTTATTATGATGAAACCAACACTTATCCACCTGAAAATGTAGTGAAATTGCTGAATCCCCTCAGTAATGAGCTAAACGGCATGAGACAGACACTACTATTTGGTGCACTGGAAACAGTCATTTATAATATCAACAGGAAAAATGCAGACCTGAAATTGTTTGAGTTTGGCAACTGCTACCAGCTTGTTCCTGAAAAAGCCTCTGCAGGGGTCACCGAAAAGTATTTTGAAGAGAACAGGCTCGGCATAATTCTTACAGGCAACCGGGAAAAACCCAACTGGGCTTCTCCTGAGAAACAAACATCATTTTTCATGCTCAAATCGTTTGTACACCGGATCTTAAACAGGCTGGGGATTGATGCTGAAAATGCACAGGAAGAGGAAATTGAGAATGATTTGTTTGCTGAAGGTTTGGTGTTGAGCAGTAATAATAAAGCATTAGTTGAATTTGGCGCTGTTGCACCAAAAATTCTGAATCAGTTTGAAATTGAACAGGAAGTTTTCTTTGCTGAATTTCACTGGGACCAGGTACTCAATCAGCTTAAAAACCATGAAATTAAGTTTGAAGCTATACCCCGGTACCCGGAAGTTAAAAGAGATCTTTCCCTGCTGCTGGATGAAAATGTCCGTTTTGGCCAGCTGAGGGATCTGGCATTTAAAACTGAAAAAGTATTGTTGAAAGAGGTCAGTCTGTTTGATGTATACAAAGGCAAAAATATTGATCCCGGCAAGAAATCCTATGCGCTGAGTTTTGTGCTGCAGGATAAAACAAAAACACTTAAAGACAAGCAGATCGACAAGATCATGAACAGTATCATGCAGGCCTTTGAAAAAGAGCTGGGAGCCAAAGTCAGACAATAATTAGAGTCTGTCAATAAAGTCATGTGTCTGGATCAAAATGTTCGGAAAAAGGCATGCAGGTATCGGACATTATGGACAGCCACCAATTAAAACCTGATACTATGGCAACAATAGAAATTTACAAAGGAGACATTACCAAAGTTGAGGCAGATGCTATTGTAAATGCTGCCAACAAGTCATTACTCGGTGGAGGAGGCGTTGATGGCGCCATTCACAGGGCCGCCGGCAAAGAGCTGCTGGAAGAAAGCAAAACCCTGAACGGCTGCGAAACAGGACAGGCAAAAATTACAGGAGGGTATCAATTGCCAGCCGATTTTGTAATTCATACTGTAGGCCCCGTTTGGCATGGTGGAAACAGTAACGAACCGCAATTGCTTCGATCCTGCTATTTAAACAGCCTCAAAATTGCCAGTGAAAAAGGACTTGGCACTGTTGCTTTTCCGGGGATCAGTACAGGCGTATACGGTTTCCCGAAAAAACAGGCCGCAGAAATTGCAGTGAATGCAGTAAAAAGCTTTTCAGAAAATCATGATAAACCTGAAAAAGTTATCTTTGTGGTGTTTGACGAAGAATCTGAGGCTTATTATAAAGAAATGTTAAAATAACAAGGCAGTAAAACTGCTTGTTGAAATTATTTTATTTTGAATAAGGTTAAATGAGTTTTAGCGCACCGGAAGTACCTGAATATATATTACATAAGAACTTCCTTCTCAAGATTTTGAAAAACATTTAACTTTAAAAATATAAGTGTTTACAATTAAGTGCTCTCAACAGCCGTTTATTATGTTTTAATTCGTTTATTGATGATCAGATTTTTTCTGTATACCGTAACAGTTGCAACACTGTTATTCAATACCCAAACGGCCGGTGCGCAAAAGCCAGATTGCACTGATGTGAACACTACATTCAAATCAGGGGAACTTGTTACCTATGATGTTGTTTACAACTGGGGATTTATCTGGATCAATGCCGGCAAAGTAGCATTCAACGTCCACAGCAAAAATTATATGAACCGGCCGGTGTATTTCCTTGATGCATTCGGAACTACTTTAAAGGCCTACGACTGGATCTTCAAAGTACGGGATCATTACCAGTCAATTGTCGATTCGGCTACTTTCAATCCCATGTGGTTTAGTCGTGACACTTATGAAGACGGTTACACGGTAAACAATTCTTATGTATATAACTACTCAAAGAAAAATATCTTCAGCAAAACAGAAAGCACCGACACACCCAAAAAGCTGGATACCGTTGCCCTAAAACCCTGTACCCAGGATCTCTTAAGCATTATTTATCATGCACGAAACATAGATTTTTCCAAATACCGGCCAGAAGAAAAAATACCCGTCTCCCTGATCATTGACGGAAAAATATACGAACTGTTCATTCGCTACCATGGCAAAGAGGAAATCACTACCCGGGATAAAAAAACCTATATGTGCCATAAGTTCACAGCACTGCTTGTTGAAGGAACCATTTTCAATGCAGGTGAAGACCTTACCGTATGGGTGACTGATGACAAAAACCATATCCCGGTACTGGTGGAAGCAAAAATCCTGGTGGGTTCTGTAAAAGCTGTCTTAACAGGTGCTACCGGCCTCCGAAATCCTTCTATCCTCAAATAATTGAATATCCTGCAGATTTCATTGCACCAATTACCAGTAATCAGTTTATGATTACGGATAAAATAATTTATTAACCGCAGTTTAGCATCACCTTTTCTATAACAGCAGAATTTTTGTTTCATTAGTATGTTAAATCAGTTATTTTTGTAAAAATTTACAAAAAAGTGGAATATCTGAAGATCATATCATTGTTATCCATTCATAAATATCAAAATATTAAGGACAGAGATTCCTTTTGTTGCTAATACCCCCTCCTTTTCACACTTTCACTTAATAATACATATCTTATTCATTCATACTTTATTTACAATAAGCAACAATGGAATTGCCATATTCAGAACCATACAAAACCAAGATGGTTGAACCCATCAGAAAGAGTACACGCGCCGAACGCGAACAATGGATAAAAGAAGCAAGGTATAATGTTTTTAACCTGAAAAGCCACCAGGTATATATCGACCTGCTGACCGACTCCGGAACAGGTGCCATGAGTCAGGAGCAGTGGGCTGCCCTGATGACAGGAGACGAGAGTTACGCGGGAGCCAGCTCTTATTATAATTTAAAAGAAGCTATTAAAGATATCACAGGATTCGAATATTTTCTGCCCACCCACCAGGGACGAGCGGCCGAAAATGTGCTTTTCTCAACAATTCTAAAAGAGGGCGATATTGTTCCCGGCAATGCACATTTTGACACTACCAAGGGCCATATCGAATTCAGAAAAGCCACCGCAGTGGACTGTACCATTGACGAGGCTTACGACACTACTTTGCAGCATCCCTTTAAAGGAAATGTTGACCTCAGCAAGCTGGAGAAGGTATTGAAAGAACATCCGGCTGAGAAAATTCCCATGATTATAGTCACCATCACCTGTAACACTTCCGGCGGACAACCGGTGTCCATGGAAAATATCAAACAGGTGTCTGCAATGGCAAAGAAATACAACGTAAGGCTAATCTTTGATTCGGCCCGTTTTGCCGAGAATGCTTATTTCATTAAAACCAGGGAAACCGGCTATGAAGACAAGGACATACGCGAAATTGTACGCGAAATGTTCAGTTATGCCGATGGCATGACCATGAGCAGTAAAAAGGATGCCATTGTTAACATGGGTGGATTCATTGGTTTTCGTGATGAAGAGCTGTTTAAAAAGGCCACCGTTTACAACATCATGTTCGAAGGATTTATCACTTATGGAGGCATGTCAGGTCGCGATATGAATGCCCTGGCACAAGGACTGTATGACGGCACTGAATTCGATTACCTGGAATCCAGGATCGGCCAGGTGGCACGATTGGGCCAACAGCTCGCGGAATTTGGCATCCCTGTTCAACAGCCCTTTGGCGGCCACGCCATATTTGTGGATGCGAAAAAATTCCTCCCAAATGTGCCCAAAGAAGAATACATCGGACAAACACTGGCTGTTGAATTGTATATCGAAGCCGGCATCAGGGGGGCTGAAATCGGCACCCTGATGGCCGATCGTGATCCGGTAACCCGGGAAAACCGTTATCCGCAACTGGAATTACTGCGTCTGGCTATTCCCAGAAGAGTATATACCGACAACCACATGAAGGTGGTAGCCGTTGCCCTGAAGAATATCTACGACCGCAGGAGCAGTATCAACAAAGGCCTGGAGATTGTCAGCGAAGCGCCCATTATGAGGCATTTCACCGTTGAACTGAAAAGAAAAGGTTAATATATTGGCTGTTAGTTTCCTGTCAGGTTACAATACCTTCGAAATTAATTTTTGTACTTTTTATTTTGCATAAGTCTTTTTAATGTTTGTAACTGATTTTGATGATTTCAATTTACAAAATACATTTGAAGGCTTATGCTTTTACAAACATACTACAGAATTAATTAACGTCTTAATAAAAATGTTCTCTTGCAATTTTTTTATAACTTTGATAACCTGTTTCTGTATTAAATTATGAAAAGATATACAATTACTATCCCGGACGATAAAGAAAAAACCTTCATTGAAATGATGAAGCATATTGACTACATTGAGGATATTGTGGATGATTTAACCTATAACATCACTGAGGAAGAAAAAGAGATAGTAAGAGAAAGAATCAAAAAATATGAAGATAGTCCTGACTGTTATCTGAGCTGGGATGATATAGAAAAACAAATTGGGCATGAATGATGAAATACCAAATCATTTATAACCCTGAAGTAAAATCAGATATTGATTCAGCATTGCATTGGTATAATAAACAACAACCCGGTCTGGGTAAACGGTTTCTTTCCCATCTAAAAAACCATTTAAGACTGCTGGAAAATTCTCCTGAAAGTTATTCAGTAAGATATGATAATATTCGCTGTCTGCCCATTAAGAAGTTCCCTTTTATAATCCATTACCAGATTGATGAGCCAAACAAACTTGTAAAAGTTGAAGCTGTTTTCCATACCAGCAGAGATCCGGGAAAATGGAACAAAAGAATTAAATAATTTAATCAGGAACAATCAGCCCCTGCAACCCGATAGCAATAACATATTAATAATCACTCCCATTTCAACCCTGTATAAGTAAACGGTGTAATTTTTTTTATTTCCTCCTTCACAGATTCAGAAACATCCAGTTTTTCAATAAAATCCTGAATAATATCGGGTGTGATGGCTGTATTCGTCCGCGTAAGGTCTTTCAGTGCTTCATAAGGATTCGGATAACCCTCACGCCGCAGGATCGTTTGTATGCCCTCTGCAACCACCATCCAGTTATTGACCAGATCATCGGAAATAGCCTTATCATTGATGATCAGTTTATCCATGCCTTTACCCAGTGACTTAAGGGCAATCAGGGTATGGGCAACCGGTACCCCAACATTACGCAACACAGTTGAATCAGTGAGGTCACGCTGTAATCTGCTTATGGGCAGTTTGGCAGCCAGATGCTCAAAAATGGCATTGGCCATACCCAGGTTCCCCTCTGCATTCTCAAAATCAATGGGATTTACCTTGTGAGGCATGGCCGATGAACCCACTTCTCCCTTTTTTATCTGTTGCCTGAAATAGTTCATGGAGATATACTGCCAGATATCCCTTGAAAAATCAATCAGGATGGTATTGATGCGCTTCATATTGTCAAACATCGCCGCCAGGTTGTCGTAATGCTCAATTTGTGTGGTTGTTTGTGAACGATCCAGACCCAGCGTATCATTTACAAAATGATTGGCAAACTCAATCCATTCAATATCCGGATAAGCAACAGCATGGGCATTAAAATTGCCCGTTGCACCTCCAAACTTAGCTGAGGAAGGGATACTGCGCAACAGTAAACTCTGCTTTCTTAATCTTTCGATGTATACACGCATTTCTTTGCCCAGCCTTGTTGGTGAGGCCGGCTGTCCGTGTGTGCGGGCCAACATGGGAATATCCGCCCATTCTTCTGCGAATTTCTCAAGCTTGCGGATTACCTCATCCAGTTCCGGATAATATACCTCATTCACAGCATCGTGCAGTGATAAAGGAAATGCTGTATTATTAATATCTTGTGAAGTGAGGCCAAAATGAATAAATTCTTTGAAACGTGAGATTTTAAGCGCTTCAAACTTTTCTTTCAGAAAATATTCTACAGCTTTCACATCATGATTGGTAATTCCCTCTATATCTTTAACACGCTGGGCATCCTCGAGTGAAAACTGCCTGTATAGTTCACGTAGTTTTTCAAAATATTTGCTATCAAACTCCTTCAGCTGAGGCAATGGAATTTCACACAGTGCGATAAAATATTCCACCTCAATAATCACTCTGTATTTGATCAGGGCAAATTCCGAAAAATACAGGGCAAGCTCATCTACCTTCATTCTGTAGCGGCCATCAACAGGCGATATAGCCGAAAGTAATTTAATTTCCATATACCAGTTAATTTATGTTGTTATTTGTGACGTAAAGTTAGAAAAATAATGGGTGCCAACCAGCCGGGCATAAAAATTTTAATAAATAACGCCAGCAGAACTTGTGACTGACCAGGAACTGTTTCTAATTTGCTTTTGTTCAATCACAGTATACATTTCTTATGCACGCAGAATTGGAGTTAAATTTATTGTTCCAAAAAAGCAGATTAGCAGGCAAATTTCTTAGATTTGTTTAAAAATAAACCACTGATAACCACCATCACATGATAAGCAACCATAAAATTTCTGTATACGCAACTTTGTTGCTCACCTTTGTTCTTTTTGTTTCAGCCGAGGATAGTCTGAACATACAGCAGCAGCCTGCACATTCCAGTCAGGTACTCGTCTATGAGATCCCCATCATGAATGAGATTGATCCAAGAATGTGGCGGACAGTCAAGCGCGGTTTTGAAGAAGCTGAAAAGCTGAATGCCAAATACATTCTCATCCACATGAACACTTATGGCGGAAGGGTGGATGCTGCAGATTCAATCAGGACAAAAATACTGAACAGCAAAATCCCTGTAATGGTCTGGATTGACAACAATGCTGCCTCTGCGGGCGCATTAATATCCATCTCCTGTGACAGCATCTATATGCGAAAGGGAGCGAACATCGGGGCGGCTACCGTAGTAAACCAAACCGGACAGGCCATGCCCGACAAATACCAGAGTTACATGAGATCCACCATGCGATCGACTGCTGAAGCCCATGGAAAAGATACCCTGATCAACGGGAATGATACTGTTATTAAGTGGAGAAGGGACCCTACGATTGCCGAAGCAATGGTGGACCCACGGATTTACATACCCGGCGTTATTGATACAGGTAAGGTAATCACCTTTACTACTGAGGAGGCTATGAGAAACGGATTTTGCGAAGGAGAAGCCAACAGTGTGAAGGAAGTTATGCAAAAAGCAGGCATTAAAAATTATGAGATCAAAGAATACAAGATCACCGGACTCGAAAAGTTCATCCTATTCCTTATCAATCCGCTCATCCAGGGTATCCTGATCATGATCATCGTGGGAGGAATTTATTTTGAACTGCAGACACCAGGTATAGGATTCCCGATTGCAGCCTCCATTATCGCAGCACTATTATACTTTGCTCCGCTTTACATGGAAGGACTGGCTCAAAACTGGGAAATAATGCTTTTTATCGCCGGAGTTGTACTGATCGCCATTGAGATATTTGCCATCCCGGGCTTCGGGGTGGCCGGATTCACGGGCATTGCACTGCTGATAGCCGGTCTTACCCTCAGTATGGTGGATAACATGGTATTTGAATTCGACCTACTCACTGCACTGAATGCTGTACTTAAAGCTTTCTTTATAGTAGTTACTTCGCTGCTGCTGGCCCTGCTCTTCTCAATTATGTTATCCAAACAGTTGTTTGCCGGGCGAAGGATCAGGGGATTAGCGCTTGATACCATACAGGATGCTGCTGAGGGGTACGTGGGCGTAGACATGATGCAAAAGACTCTGGTTGGCAAAACGGGTGTAGCCCAAACCATTTTGAGACCCTCCGGAAAAGTAATTGTGGATGATGAAATTTACGATGCCAAATCACTTACAGGATGGATCGCCAAAGGATTAGCCGTTAAGGTTATCCGGTATGAAACCGGACAACTATACGTCAGCAAGGTAGAGGAATAGAGAAATGAAGGAAGAAATGAACAGAAAACAGGAAAAGCATGCATCCTGCATTTTAAGAAGGAGGACAGCGAAATAAGCTGAATGAAAAAAACGGGTAAATTTCTGCCTCAATCTTCATTCAACATTCATTTTTCATAAAAATGCATTTCATCCATATACTGGTATACCTTATCAGGTACATAAAACCGCATGTCGTGTCCTTCTGAAATTGCCTTCCTGATGAATGAAGAAGATATTTCCATCTGCGGTGCATCTACCACTTCAATATTCTCAGCATTTTTGAGAAATTCCGGATCTGACCCGGGCCGCCGGTACACATAACGCTTATAATTTCTAATGATCAACTCAAAATTTTTCCATTTGTGGAAGGATGCCAATCCATCTTCTCCCATAATAATGGCAAATTCATGCTGCGGATATTTTTCTTCCAGGTATGTTAGTGTATCAATTGTATAAGAAGGGCGTGGCATGTGAAACTCAACATCAGAGGCCCTGAATCTCGTATCATAGTCAATAGCCCTTACTACCAGTTCCAACCGGTGGTAATCTGCCAGCAAGGTCTTTTTCTTTTTCAACGGATTCTGTGGACTGATCACAAACCAGAGCTGTTCAATATCGGTATACTCCACAAAGTAATTGGCAATTGCCATGTGTCCAATATGAACCGGATTGAAAGAACCAAAAAACAAACCTGTTTTCACGACTTATAGTATTGTTTTATATTAGTATTCCTTTTCTAATTGACCAGCTTCTCTTCTATTCTTTCTCCAGAAAACCCTTTACAGCTTCCAGCGTTTCTCTGCAGGCCCTGTCCAGCTCATCATTGACAATGATCCGGTCAAACCTGTCGGCAAAAGCCAGTTCTTCCTCAGCCTTTCCAATCCGTTTCTGCAGTGATTCTTCGTTTTCGGTGCCCCGTTTCATCAAACGTTTCCTCAAAGTATCGATATCCGGCGGCATAATAAACAGAGCCAGAGAATTCTCCGGATATTGTTGCTTGATGTTCAAGCCTCCAACCACATCCACATCAAAGACAACATGCCTGCCTGCCTGCCAGATCCTGTCCACTTCGCTCCGCAGTGTTCCGTAATAACTCCCGGGATATACCTCTTCCCATTCCAGAAATTCTCCTTTCTCAATCCTTCTTCTGAATTCATCCGGAGAAAGGAAATAATAATCTTTCCCGTCCGTTTCTCTGGCACGCTTATCACGGCTGCAGGCCGAAACGGAAAATTCCAGCTTCAGTTCCTGTTTCAACAGATATTTCACAATAGTTGACTTGCCTGCTCCGGATGGTGCGGAGATTATTATCATTTTACCCTGCATGGTATGTTCAGTTGTAATTCGGTTGTAATTCTGTTGTAATTCTGTTGTTTATTCGGTTGTTTGTCCGAAAGCTTTCGGACCGGTTGTAATTCAGTTGTAATTCTGTTGTTTATTCTGTTGTTTATTAGTTAACTGGTTCAAGCGTCCGCTTGGACCCATTATTATTATACGTTTCTCTGTTACACGTTCAAAACTGATTGACATTTTCTTGGCGCGCATCAATGCGTGCTCCCCTGAGCCACTGAACCTATCTCTCGCGCGCATTTGTAATGCGTGTGTCTAACCATACCACACAAGAGGACCCGTGCGGTAGTGGTAAGACATGTATCTACTTTACTTGTGCACCAGATCCTTTATAAAGTCATGGTTGTTATTAAAGGCGACCTCATCCAGCTTCTGATCACAAATAATTAATAAAAAATCACTGCCCCAGCCATCGGCCCAGGGCTTAAATTTCATGTTGGTTCTTTTACTGAATTCACCGATATATTTTATTGTACCGCTTCGGGGATTAAACCAATAACTTTGAATTGTATCTGTTTTGAGTCCCGAAGCATCAATTTCAATGGGTTTTCCCACTGGCGAGTAGGCCAGAATGAACTTCTTATTATTTCCCAAGGCAGCCACTATATAAGAAGTATCCTCAGGATTATTTTCTTGAATAAGAGAAGGATCATAGGTCATAGATTGCCAGGAGAAGCTCTCAAATAATTTTTTCATATACCCCATCTGCGCAGAACCAGGGAGGTTAAGTGACACTTCCCAATCTGTTCTGGCATTAATTCCAGGAGTTCTGGTCCAATCATACATTTGCCAGATATCATTTGATCCATAAGTGTAGCCTGCAGCGCCTGAGATAATACTCCAATAAGCCGACTCTCTGGCATCAGCAGCATCCAACCAACCATGTTTTTCTTTTTCCCAGAATCGATCCGGAATATTCTCATACCTTGCTTCCCCATTGATTACAGGTCTTAAAGGGACTTTTTTTCTGCTTTTTAAAACATAGTTATATTCCTTTGAAAGCCGGCTATGTCCGCTCTGAAACATATCAAGGTCTAACCAATCCCCATTAAAAAAGTCAGTTGCATTTTTTCCACCTGATGGATGGTAGGTTATTAAATGGATTGTATCAATTTTTCTTATCCCTTTAGCCATTGCCCGGATAATATCAGCCTGTTCGGCATTCGCCGGTACCCTGTCGCCGCCCAATATCCAAATA
>DASQZP010000893.1:0-3859 GCA_035638655.1 Bacteroidales bacterium | reverse complement strand
TACGGTATAATTTGAAAGGCAGGGAAGTAAAAGAAATAGTCAGAATTAAAAGAAAAAAAATACCGGCTGCAAAAATCAGTTTTTTGAGGAGGCTGATAATTTTGCCGGTAATTTTTTTCAGATCATACACCATATTATTATTATGATTATTTCTTATCCGGGATATTATTCAGAACTTCCAGCAATAATTTCCAGAATTTTTGGGTGGTTTCAATATCAAGACGTTCATCGGGAGAATGAGCCCCTTTTATTGTAGGACCAAAGGAGATCATATCCAGTTCAGGGTATTTCTGCAGGAACAATCCGCATTCCAGACCGGCATGGATAGCTCTTACTACCGGTTGTTGAGAAAATAATTTTTTATAGGCAGATTCAGTAATTTGAAGTATCTCTGAGTTGGTATCTGGCGTCCAGCCTGGATATCCGTTGGATTGTTTCACCTCTGCATCTGCAAGACGGAAGACACTGCTTACCATGTTACCGATATCCCTCTTGGAGGATTCAACAGAACTGCGCTGACTGGTAGTAATGAAGATCTGGTTGTTTTCAATAAATTTAACTGAAGCAAGATTAGTGGAAGTTTCTACCAGCCCTTTAATATCCTGACTCCAGGCAATAACACCGTGTGGACAGGCATACAATGCATTTAACAGATTGAATTGGGCCTTACTGTCAATAATGGTATCCGGCATTTCAGTTTCGGAAACCTCCAGGGTAAGTCCTGGTTCGGTAACTGATAATTCCTCTTTTACAGTGACAGCGAATTTATCTGCATATTCAATAAATGCTTCCTTTTTGTCTGCAGGAAGCGTAACAATAGCAAATGCCTCCCTGGGAATGGCGTTTCTGAGATTTCCACCGTTAAAGTTTGAAAGGCGGAGATTAAATAAATCAGTACCCTGCCACAAGAGTCTATTCAGGATTTTGTTTGAATTACCCAGTCCTTTTTCTATTTCATCACCTGAATGACCGCCCCGCAGGCCGGTAACACTGATTTGTAAAGCCATGTTGTTGCTTCCGGGCTTTTCAGGTGTATAATACATCGTTGCCAGTGTATCCATACCTCCCGCGCAACCAATAAAGAGTTCACCCTCATCTTCTGAATCAAGATTCAGCAGTATTTTGCCATCAATAAAACCAGGCTCGAGTTCCAGCGCCCCGGTAAGTCCTGATTCTTCATCCACGGTAAACAAACATTCAATCGGGCCATGAGGAATATCCTTTGAGGTAAGAACCGCAAGCTGACTGGCAATCCCAATACCATCATCAGCACCCAGGGTAGTACCTTCGGCTTTTACCCAGTTGCCATCGATAAAAGGTTTTATCGGATCTTTATCAAAATCGTGATCAGTAGTGGCATTCTTTTCACAAACCATATCCACATGACTTTGCAGCACAACTGTTTTTCGGTTTTCCATTCCCGGAGTAGCCGGTTTCTTAATTACCACATTGCCAATTTTGTCACGTCGGGTTACCAAATTATGTTTGCTGCCAAATTCCAGCAGATAAGCAATTATCTTCTCCTCTTTCTTTGATGGCCTTGGTATCGTGCAGATCTCTTCAAAATACATCCATACATCACCTGGCGTCAAGGCTTTTAGTTTATCCATCTTTCTGTTTCCCTTTGTTTTTAGTTATTTATGATAATGATTTCAGTAAAAGTAGTCCAACCATAAATCTCTTTCATGCTCAAAAGAATGTTTTACAAAATAAACGATAAAAAAAGAAGAATCCGGGAATTTATTAAGGAAATTTTCCGCTATTTTTACCCAAATGCATCAAAAAAACGAACTAAAAAGGACTAAATTATGACTAAAAGAACAATTGTTACACTTCCCGGAGACGGAATAGGACGAGTAGTGCTTGATGCTGCAATTGAAGTGCTTGCTGCAGCCGGATTTATTGCTGATTATATTGAAGGTGATATAGGATGGGAGTTTTGGAAGAAGGAAGGCAATCCGTTGCCTGATCGTACTGTTGAGTTGTTGGAAAAGCATAAGATCGGTCTTTTTGGAGCGATTACTTCCAAACCGAAGGATGCAGCGGCAGATGAACTGGATCATTCTTTAAATGGTAAAGGGTTTGTTTATTCAAGCCCGATTGTAGGGTTGCGTCAGCATTTTAACCTGGATATCTGTATCCGGCCATGCAAAACATATAAAGGTAATCCGCTTAACTTTGTCAGGCGGGGGCATGGAAATGTTATTGAAGAACCCGTTGTGGATGTGGTTATTTTCCGCCAGAATACTGAAGGCTTGTATGGTGGCGTTGAATGGAGTGACCCACCTGAAGAAGTCTACAATGCCTTGCTGACCCATCCTAAATTCAGAAAGAATTTTGGTCATGTACCGAAAGATGAATTATCAGTCTCAACCCGCATATTTAGCAGAAAGGCCACCGAAAGAATTTTACGTGCTGCCTTCAATTATGCCCGCGAATACAAATATAAATCAGTTACTGTTTGCGAAAAGCCAAATGTGATCAGGGAGACTTCGGGAATGATGTACAAGCTGGCACAGGAAATTCAGCAATCAGATTTTCCTGAGATTGAACTCTGGAATACCAATATCGATGCCCAGATGATGTGGCTTACCAAAAACCCTGAAAATTACGGAGTAATTGTAGCCGGTAACATGTTTGGGGATATTGTTTCAGATGGGTTTGCCGGACTGATTGGCGGACTTGGCTTTGCATGCAGTGCCAACATTGGCAATGATGTAGCAGTCTTTGAGCCTACGCATGGTTCTGCCCCGAAATATGCTGATTATCCTGTTTCCATTGTCAATCCGGTTGCCATGATCGAAGCAGCCTGTATGATGCTCGACCATATTGGTGAACACACCATATCCTCGAATATACGAAACGCCATTGCTACAGTTATTGCTGAAGGAAAAGTTCAAACCTACGACATGCAGAAAATGCAGGGTAAACCCGACGTGATTGATAAAGGTGCAGCAACAACACAACAGATGGCACAAGCCATAATCAGTAAACTCCAAAAATAGTTGATATGGAAAATGAAATATACAATCTCTGGCCTGAAATAAAATGGATCGAAGATGACAAACTTCGTGCTGCTGTTGCAGCTACATGGAAACTGGCACTCGAAAAAAGTGTGCTTACACCGGAAGACCTGAACAGGATTCCTTTTACCCTCCTGGCGGAAACGAATGTGACTTTCATGGAACATAAAAGATGCGTCGTGCACATATCCAAAGAGGCAGGGGAGAAGATGAACAGTTTTCTGGGATCCGGGTTGACTGTCGATATGGATGTGCTGATAGCCGGAGCTATTTTGGCTGATGTAGGTAAATTACTGGAATACGAGCTCAAAAATGGTGAGGCAGTTCAGGGAAGTTATGGGAAATTTCTGCGGCATCCTTTTAGCGGGGTTTCACTGGCAGAACAATGTGATGTGCCTGCTGAAGTATGCCATATTATTGCCGCACATGCCAGTGAAGGAGATATGGTGAAACGCTCTGTTGAAGCTTACATTGTTCACCATGCTGATTTCATGACTTTCCTGCCTTTTAAATCAGGAATGAAAAAATAAGGTTTCCATATACTTTTTCAATTGGCAATAAGCAATGGGTAATAGGCAATAAGCAATAGGCAATATGCAATTAGCAATAAGCAATAGGCAATAAGCAATTAGCAATGGGCAATATGCAATTAGCAATAGGCAATATGCAATTAGCAATAAGCAATAAGCAATGGGCAATATGCAATGGGCAATTGGCAATTGAAACCCTACGGGGAAGTAGCCGATGTATAATTTGAATAACATGTTGGTAAAAGTTGTCGCCTAAGCGCCTAATGCTTATGAGGAATTAAAATTTTTGTAACAACGCAGTTATCG
>DASQZP010000892.1:0-2281 GCA_035638655.1 Bacteroidales bacterium | reverse complement strand
AGGTTTTTTTAATAGCAACACATTTTGCCTCGAAAAACGCCGTTAAACTATACCACGATATAGCCGACTTCACCAAGGGAGATGGACAAACAATTTTGTTATACCATCAAAAGCATGAATCAGTATCCGAAAAAATTGCCGGGCTTAATACCTATGTCTTCACGGACAAAATCCTGCAAAAGTTAGGTTATGTACCCCTATATGATGCGTTAATACCGGGAAGTAATCATTTTTCATTGCTCGGTTTTTTCATGGAACATCCTCAATTCAACTCTTATTGGTACATGGAGGGAGATATAGCCTTTAACGGAAATTGGGAATATTTCTTCAAAGCGTTTAATAAATTTGAATATGATTTTATTAGTTCTTCTTTAAAATTTTTTAAGGATCATAAAACCTGGCCCTGGTGGAGAACCTTAAATCATCCGTACAAATGCATCCCTCTGAAGCATCGTTTGAAATCATTCAACCCAATTTATCGCATCTCTAATTCTGCTTTGACCTTCGTACACAAACAACTGCTTGATCAATGGAGCGGACATCATGAGGTGTTATTGCCAACGTTACTTTATCATCATAATTTTAGGATACTGGACTTTGGTGGAAAAGGAGAATTCGTAAAACCGGGATTTAAGAATAAGTTTTATACATCTGACACCCTTCGCTGGCGACCTGTGTTTACAGAAATAGGACCCCTGAAAAATAAGATCTATCATCCATTAAAATCTTAAATAAATTTTTGGATTGGCATATTATGCCAAGGTATTGTTGAAATTATGTAAAACATATGGAGCGGTTGAAAAAAAGGCCCCTGTTTTCATGCTGAACCTGCCTTCACCGAAGCTGAGCTACAGCTTTGCTCAGACCGGTTTGATTCAGCGTATCGCAACGATGAAGAGGGTCGATATAGAACCATAATTAAACCTGTACTTATGCTCTTTCAAGATTCTATATCTCAACTATACAAAGCTTGCTCATCGAAGTTTAATGCTTAAGAGGTTTGTTGAGCAAGCAAGGTACGGAATGATGAGTATGGCTATGCATAATTCTACATTAATACCCAATCACTCCATGCATTACGTCAAAGTATATTCGAAAAATAGATTTTAATTAAAAATAGTTGGTCAGGTTTTAAATAGATTATAGTTTGATGGAAAAAATCGATAAAAATATTCTTCAAAATTCAGAAAACGATACCTGCATTATAGCTGCTGTTGGCCAGGGTAGCTTACATATGGAGTGGATACAAAACGAACCCCAATTTGATCTCCATTTGATTGTATATGATGAGTCGTACCAAAAATATCAATCGAATGCCGATTTTATTATACAATCTGAGGGTTATAAGTACGAATTAATTTATGACTACTTAAAATGCAATCCGAAGATTTTAGATTACTATAAATACTTTTACTTACCGGACGATGATGTTTCCATAAATACAAAGAATATTCATAGTCTATTTCGCTACATGCAAGAATACGACCTTGCGATTGCACAGCCCGCTCTTTGTTCTGACTCTTATTACTCATTTCCCCATACAGTCAGACAAAAAGATTCTATCCTCCGCTACACAAATTTTGTTGAAGTGATGCAGCCTTGCTTTTCTAAAGGTGCTCTAAGTAAAACATTGTTTACTTTTAAAAATACAGGGCAGAGATGGGCGTGGGGTACAGACTATCATTGGGGTAAGCTGGTGGATTATAAAAAATATAATATGGCCATTATTGATGATTTAATTTCTCGGCATACGCGTCCTGTCCAAACAGAAGAATTTGAGAACATGTATAGATATATTAATAGACATAGTTTAAATACTGAAATTTTTATAACGCAGCCTATTAGAGATTAGTGCTTGGTAAACCTCAAATAAATTGTTGGATCTGAGTGGCTAAGAGTACGGGTGTATTCAACATCTGAGAAATTTCAGGAGAGATTTCAGGAGAAAATTAAATGATCAGCTTGCAGTTGTACAAAATAGATCAAACCTTTGAGTTAGGGATTAAAAAGGTTATCCCTTCAAAAAAGACCTGTTTTATTAATAATTAAAAAAGAGGTACCTATGAAACGTAAAGAACTCAGTTTTATGAATGTAAAAGAAGCCGATCTGCTTAGCCGCGACGAAATGCGTAATATTATGGCCGGGAGTGGAAATATATGTAATGTATGTACAAATTGTGGACCCAGTTATAATGTTGGGGAAGTATGCTGTTATGGAGTTACCAGTTGTGATACACTCGGTTCTTCTGCTGTTGTATGTGATAACCATATAACCTCATGT
>DASQZP010000891.1:0-10529 GCA_035638655.1 Bacteroidales bacterium | reverse complement strand
CTATTACAAGTTCATTAAATTTTGCATTAAACCTGCTCAAATTCATATTGTTTGTCATTCGTTGGTTGAAACAGAAAGATACAGAAAGGATTTTAACTTCAAACAGAAAGAAAAATTCAAATTCATCATGCTTGGAGAAGGTAACCCCATAGAATCTGAAAATAAGCCAGTGGAGAGGTATTTTTTCAGCGGGGGAAAAAGCAACAGGGAATTTTTGTCATTAATCGAAGCATTCGGACAAATAGATGAAAAACTCATTATTTGTACTGATCAGCAAAGTATACAGAATAAAGGAAACCTATCATTAATAGAAATATATTTTAATAAACCCCGTGAAGATTTTTACAGATATATTGAAAATTCATTTGCAGTGATTATTACTGTAGAAGATCCTGAGATATCATCTGGCCAACTTGTATTATTACATGCATTAAGATATGGAAAGCCGGTAATCGTAACAGAGGGTCCTTGCATGCAGGATTATATTCTTGATAATTATGCATACTTCATTAAGCACAGGGATGTACATTCCCTCAAAAACATTATCAAGGAATTGGCAATAAACCAAAGGCAGTATAGTGAAATGAGCAAAAAAGCGAGAGAATCCTATCTCAAATACTTTAGTATTGATAAATACCTTGAGCGTATTGCAAAAGAAGCCGTTTCCATTGAATTACAGACAACACTGATAAATTCAGCAAGATTGTAACCTATGATAGTTGATGGAATCGTCAGCTCAAAATTTGACATCAACCCGGTTTTTAAAGCCTTTTCAGGGTTTTCCTGGTATATTCATTTACCACATCGCCGGTATTTACAGTTGATTGAGGCTCAACCATCATGATTTTGCACTCATCTTCAGCTTCCGGTTTATGTTCAATCCCCTGCGGAACCACAATCATATCACCTTCGGAAAGAGTAACTGTTTTGTCCCTGAAATGAAGCTTCATTACACCTTCTACAACAAAAAATAATTCATCTTCTTTATCATGTTTATGCCACGTAAAGGAACCTTTAATTCTTGCCAGCTTTACATCGTGATTGTTCACTGATGCTGCTATTGCAGGATTCCAGAATCCTTCAATTTTGTTATATTGTTCACTAATTCGAATTTTATCCGGTGTTTTCATTATCTGCTAAATTTTTTCAGAAAAGGGATTGATATTATCAAAATACAATCTTTCAAAACAATATCAGGTTATTGTTGCTCAATAAATTCATCGGCGGTTTCCACCTTTGCGTAATAGCTGGCCAGTGCAGCAAGAAAAGAATTGTGCACATTTTCTGAGCTGATAACATCATCATTAATCGTCAGATCCTTTGTTGCACAAGCATTTCCGATAAGTGTAATATCATATCCCAGATCCTTAGCTGCCCTGACAGTAGCATCCACGCACATGTGAGT
Source organism: Bacteroidales bacterium (assembly GCA_035638655.1). Lineage (GTDB taxonomy): Bacteria > Bacteroidota > Bacteroidia > Bacteroidales > DASQZP01 > DASQZP01. The sequence goes on along the minus strand of DASQZP010000891.1, from coordinate 9,124 downwards.
CATCATACCACAAATCACGAGCTGATCGACATTCAAGGATTTGAGCAGGGAATCGAGGTCGGTTTTGAGAAAACTACTGGGATATGCCTTTGTAATAACTGTTTCTCCATTTTCGGGATATACGGCAGAATAAACGAGAATTCCTGAATCATCGCCATCATATATTTGCATGCCGGGTGCACGGGAATTATGCTGGACATGTACGATCGGCCAATTCTTTTCCCGAAACAAGGCAAGAACCTTTTTAGCCTGTGCCGCAGCTTCTTCCGGCTTAACCAGGGGTGAAGAACCACCAGGGAAATAAGCTGTCTGAATATCAACTATAATCAGGGCTTTCTTTTGTGCCTTACTGGTAATGCCTGTTAGCAGCATCAGTAACATAAACAGATAAATCCTGTATTTATTCATGAGTTTATAATTTAATAATCTATTACTAATTAGTGTCTGTCCATAATGTCCGATAACTACGTTGTTGCAAAAATTTTAACTGTTATTTTTCAATTCAGCGACTTTCTACCTGCAACCATTGGTGCAAGCGGCTCCCACGGCAGTGCAATAGGCAGCATTTTCAGGAAACAAAAAAGTTTTCCCAAACAGTTTTCCAAGTCGTGTAAAAATACCCTGTGCCTGGGGAAGATTAACCAGTTTACCGCTTAAGACAATCTGATCAATCTGTTTTGAACGGGAAGCAAAAACGGCCATCATGCCAATCGACTGGCAAACAAGATTAATTAATCCCAGTGCAAGATCAGCAGGTGCTGCCTTGTCAGAATGCTTTCCAAAATTGGATGCAGTAGCTGAAGCAGGAATTGTTCCCAGGTCAACTTTTACAATATCTTCAATATGCAGATCTACATTCTCGAGTGACCCGTTGCGCGCAATATCAATGATATTTTCAAAATCAGTAGTATTAAGCAGATAGCGGGCCAGTCCAATAAGTGTTCCCCCTCCTACTCCTGACCCTCCGAGATGCTGTACCTTATTTCCGTCGGCCATAACCAGTGCGGTACCCGTACCCATGCTTACGACAACGGCTCTTTCGAGTCTGGTAAGAAAGAGACCTCCAAGCCCGATTGCTGTAAATTCCTCCACTTTTTTCAAAGGCACGCCAAAAAGATCATCACCCAGAAAATAAGCACCCACTCCGGTAACAGAAATTGATTTAATATCCCCAAGATTAAGCTTGTAGGTATCGATAAACTTACCCAGCGCACCTGAGGCGGAAGTTACAGGATCATCCGCCTGAACAGTTAATAATCCCTGTATACTGTTATTTTCAAAACCGGCAATCTTTGTTGTGGTGCCACCTATATCTATTCCAAGTATCATAACATTTTAATTAGTGTCTGTCCAGACACTTGACTTTATTGACATACTCTAATTATGTAAAACAAAAATAGGCAAACCTTGTTGAATGACAACCAATAACTCTCCCAAATAGCTGATATAATAATAAAAAGTCCGGTACCTGCACCAGGTCCGGACTTTTATTGAAAAATAATGAAATTACATCTTTATGTTGTCCTTTAGTCTAATGTCGCGTGATGAACTACCCACTTCAATGGTGAAATCACCAGGCTCGAGCTGCCAGCCTTTTATAGTTTCATCATAATATTTGAATGCTGAGGCGGGCAGTTTAACTTCTATTTCATGACTTTCACCAGGCTGAAGGAATACTTTTTTGAAACCTTTTAATTCTTTTTCAGGTCTTTTTACTTTTGAAAGCACATCATGTACATACACCTGTACAACCTCAGCGCCGGCAGTTTTACCAGAATTCTGCAGAGTGAGCTTTACTGTAGCTCCGCTATCATCAACAGTAAGATTAAGTCCGGAATAAGTGAATTTAGTATATGACAATCCGTGGCCAAAACAGAACTGAGGCTCAACCTTATAACTGTCATAATATCTGTATCCCACATAAATACCCTCTTCATAGTTTACCACGCTATCGCCCGGGTATTCACCAAACTTAGAAACAGGTGTATCTTCAAGTTTTTTAGGGAAAGTCACAGGCAATTTACCTGATGGATTCACATTGCCAAAGAGGATCTCAGCAAGTGCTTTTCCTCCTTCCATACCTGGATACCATGCCTGAACAATGGCTTTGGTCTGATCAACCCAGGCTGTCATGTCACACGGACCACCACCAATGAGGGCAACAACTGTTTTGGGGTTTGCCTTCGCCACTGCACTTATCAGGTCATTCTGACCGAAAGGCAACATCATATCAGGCTTGTCGGTTCCCTCAGCGTCATAGGCATTGTCGCCCCAGTCAGTTGAAAACCCATGGATAAAACCACCTACCAATACCACAGCATCAGCTTTTTTAGCTGCTGCTACAGCCTCTTTGATCATTTCCGGATCTGCCTTTCCTTCTTTCCCGATTTTGTATCCCCGTACATAATTAATTTTTACATCATTGCCCACAAGATCCTTCAATCCCTGCAGAGGGGTAATCTCAAATTTGGCGCGCACCTGAGAACTGCCTCCCAGGCCACCAAACTTTCTGTCTGCATTTGCCCCGATAACTGCCAGGGTTTTAATTTTTGTAAGATCAAGCGGCAGTACATTTTCATTCTTTAACAGTACAATACCTTCCTCAGCAACTTTCAATGCAACTTCCTGATGCTCGGGAGTGTTGAATGATCCTTTTTTACGTTCACCACCAAGAATGTGAGTTTTATACATTACTCTCAAAATTCTTCTGACCTTGTCATTGATAAGGGATTCATCGAGTTTGCCTTCTTTCACCAGAGTAACAACAGTGTCGCCCATAAAGAATTTTCCATAATCCGGATTTGGCATCATGGCAAGGTCGGTACCCATTTCAACATCACAGCCATTTTCAACTGCAGCCATTGTATTATGTACAGCACCCCAGTCACTAATAACAGCACCCTTAAATCCTATTTCTCCTTTAAGAATATCTTCAAGCAGGTATTTATTTTCACAGCAATACTGTCCCCTGAACTTGTTGTAGGCCCCCATAAGTGTATAGGCTCCTCCTTCTTCAACGGCAGTTTTAAAACCGGGCAGATAAATCTCACGGAGTGCTCTTTCGCTCATTTGCACATCCACGGTAAACCTGTTGGTCTCCTGGTTATTGGCAAGATAATGCTTCACACAGGCAGCCACATCCTCACTTTGTACGCCTTTAATATACTGAACAGCCATCTGACCATTCAGGTATGGATCCTCAGTCATATATTCAAAATTTCGGCCGTTCAAAGGAGTCCTGATGATACAGATTCCGGGTCCGAGAATTACATCTTTGCCCCGGTAATTGGCTTCGCTTCCCAGTACAGTTCCAAACTTGTACCCCAGGTTGGGATTCCAGGTAGAGGCCAACGTGATTCCTGTAGGAAGATAAGTAGCCGAGTCATTACCGGCGTTGTCCAGTGTCCAGTCGCGCCCATGTTCCATCCGCACTCCATGGGGACCGTCAGACATTACCCATTCAGGTATTCCAAGCCTTTCAACTCCTCCTGAAGTAAATGAAGAACTGGCATGTATCATACCAACCTTTTCCTCCAGGGTCATCTGGCTGATCAAAGAATCGATCTTTTTCTCCATCGGATCAGTTTTTTTCTTCTGACTGGTAGAGCAACTGCCCGTCATTAGAAGCATGCCCGCACATACCAGTCCTGTTAATTTTGTACTAATTTTCATAATCGTTTAACATTTAGGTGTTAGTAATTCGTAAATTAAAAATTATGTTTTACCGCTGATTCTTTCCTCTCCCCTTTTAAAGCCATGAGACAAATTAATCAATGCATCAAATTCTTTTTTTGAGATTTTAAAAGCAGACCCGTGCCGGGTTCCAGAGGGGAAGCTGATCTTATCCGAAATATCTTCCCAATTAACAAGATCAGAAGAAGTTACAGCCCCCATCCTGTGTTCCCGGTAGCGGTCAAAATAAACGATCCATTTATTGCCTGTTTTAATGGCAGTAGGTCCTTCAGCCCAGTATTTACCAGTTATGGCCGGCCCGGTTTTGCTGAAGGGCCCGGTTAGTTCTTTGCTGGTTGCAATATGGATGTTTTTGGCAGGCGGGTAACGTGTTTCATCTTTAAAAAACATTATGTATCTTCCATGATCAGGAACTATTGATGCATCAATAACATTAAATCCCGGATCATAAAGTAGCTTAGTTTCAGAAAATGATTTAAAATCACGGGTAGTTACATAATAAATCCTGTGGTTATATTTTCCGTCTCCTGTGGAATCAGTTTCTGTAAACCGGCCGGGAATAGTTGTTGCCCAATAAATCATATATTGCTTATTCTTTTTATCATAAGTTATTTCGGGAGCCCAGCAGTTTAAAGCATTCTCTTCGTTTTTCATTACGGGTATGAACTTTTGTTCCGACCAGTTTACCAAATCTGCCGATGATGCATAGCCAATTCCTTTTTCGTTCCAGCTTACCGTCCAGACCATGTGAAACAAATTATCGCCCCCCCGGATGATACAAGGATCCCTCATCAGCTTATCACCACCAGCTGTTGGAACAAGAAAGGAAGAATCATTATTAAGCGCTTTCCAGGTATAACAATCATCCACACTGTATGCAAGATGCAAGCCGTCTTTTCCGTTATTTTTAAAATAAGAAAAAATTAAAACACTATCGCCTTTTGCGAAAATAGTTTTTGCCGGAATAATTAAAAGAATAATGAAGACAAACTTAAGGTATCTCATTTTAATTCAGATTTTATTATGACCAAAGATATAAAATTGTGGAATGATAAGCCATCAACTGCATTTTTTTACAAATTACCGGTAATGGATTATTGAGCTCCTAAAAAATATCAGATTGAAAATTACTTATCTGCCATATTTCATGTTTGGCAGCCTTTTGTAGGTTACAATAGTATATTGCCGCATATTAATCTTACATTTTTCGCTGTAGATTTTCAGACAAAACATATTTTTTTATAATTTACAAAAGCAATTTTTAGAGTGTCAGTAAAGTACATTCAATATTTATATATTACCCAATTGTGGATGATTTAAAAAAATTCTGCTTATACAGATATTTTACACGATTTGACTAAGTTTTTTTTATTATATTGCGTTAAAAAGAAATAACAGGAATATAATTGTAATTCCCTGCAAACTATGATCTAAAATTACACATGAAACTTTCAACCAGAATAATTTCCTCGATTTATTTGCCATTAATGATACTATTTTCACTTGCATCTTGTTCCAACCAGAATCACGGCAATAAAGAGGAAAAAGTCTGGCACGATAAAGCACGCAAAATACGGTATCAGCCTGAGGGCAATGATTTTATAATTACTAATGGCACCAGGCGTTTTAACCGTGCTTTATATGGTTCAAATACCGGATTCAGGGTTGAAGCAGGCGACCTGCCTGAATTTGGTTTGTATTTGCCGGGTATGGGTGGAAACTTAAAATTTGGTATTATCAAATCTGATACGAGTTTCTGGTTGAGTGAAGCTAAAACAATTAAAACCCGTTACAGAGCGGGGTCCATGCTATACGAAATAAAAGATGAGCGGATCGGCAGCAAACCTGTACATCTACTGATACTTCCTTTTTATGAAGGAGAAGGACTAATCGTGAAATGCAATATCCCCGAAAATGAAAATTCTTTTAGTTTATTTTGGGCCTATGGAGGAGCCACCGGAAAGCGTTTTTCACGTGATGGTGATCTGGGAGCAGATCCTGAATCCTCATTCGATCTGAAACCTTCCTACTGTAGTGATAATGAATATGAGATAAATGATAACAGGTTCACACTTTACTACGGAACCGGCCGGCAAAAAACAGAGGATGAACTGTACGAAAACAACTTCAAGCCTACTCCAGAAGAAATAAAGACCACCCGGTTAAAGTCAAAGAAGCAAATAAAAGGCATTGTACCCAAAAATTCAACTGTAAAGATTGTGGATGCCTCTTGCCAGAAAGCCCCCAGGGAGCTTTATCTGAGTGATCCTTCCGAAACGGCTGCAGTAGCAGGGGTCATTCCGGTAAACGGATCCAATGAATTCTATTTTATAATCCATCCGTCATCTGAAAGTGACTCACTAAGTTATGATTCTATACCAAGGTTCTATGAAAAAAATGAAAACAAGCGAGTAAATCTGGCCGGCCGGATTGAAATACACACTCCTGATAAATTCATCAATCCGCTGGGGAGTGCTTTAAGTATTGCTGCTGATGCTATTTGGGAGTCCCCTTCTTATTTACATGGAGCTGTTGCCTGGCGCATGCGACTGCCAGGCTGGCGTGGAGCTTATGCAGCGGATTGGCTTGGATGGCATTACAGGGCTGAGATGCATTTCAATGCCTACGCAGCAGCCCAATACACAACTCCCGCTTCAGGACCTCCTATGCCTGACCCGGCCACGCATTTTTCAAGGCAAGAAGAAAAAATTGGTTCAGCAATTTTCACCAAAGGTTATATCAGCAGAAATCCAGGCAGAATATCCAAACCCCATCATTATGATATGAACCAGGTATTTATCGATCAGCTGCTCTGGCACTTCCGCTGGACAGGGGACCTGAATTATGCAAAAAGGATATGGCCGGTCATAGAACGCCATCTTGACTGGGAAAAACGTTGCTTTGACGCCAACCGGGACGGGCTCTATGATGCTTATGCCAGCATCTGGGCCAGCGATGCCCTGCAATACAGCGGAGGTGGTGTAACTTATTCTTCGGCTTATAATTATCGTGCCAATAAACTTGCTGCAAAAATAGCCTCCCTGACAGGCATAAATCCGACCCCTTATTCAAAGGAAGCTTTACTGATAAAAAGAAGCATGAACAAAATCCTGTGGATGCCGGAAAAAGGTTGGTATGCTGAATATCAGGATGCCACAGGGCACAGAATGTTACATGAGGATCCGGGACTATGGTCAGTATACCATGCCATAGATGCTGGTGTTACAAACCCTTTTCAGGCTTATCAGTGCCTCAGGTACGTGGACAATGAAATACCTCATATTCCTTTAAAAGCAGATGGTCTGAAAGAAAATGATCTGTATACCCTTTCCACATCCAACTGGATGCCCTATACCTGGTCTGTAAATAACGTTGCACTGGCGGAAGTCCTGAATACTGCACTGGCCTACTGGCAGGCCGGACGCAACGAAGAAGCTTACATACTCTGGAAAAGTGCATTGATAGACTATATGTATCTGGGCAGCAGTCCGGGAAATTTCGGTCAACTCTCCTTCTACGATGCCTTCAGAGGTGAACTATACCGTGACTTTGCAGACCCAATAGGTGTTGCTGCACGAACCCTGACTGAAGGTTTATTTGGTATAGCACCCGATGCACTCTCTGATACATTGACAATTCGTCCGGGATGGCCATCTGCATGGAATAAGGCTTCCTTTAAAACACCGGATATTGGTTTAATATTTACCAGGAAGGGAAACAAGGATGTATACAACATTAAACCTTCTTTCCCTGCAAAAATGAATTTACAACTAAAAATAAAAGCCAGTTCGGAATCTGTTAAGAAAATAATGATTAATGATAAAATAGTGTTATGGAAAGCGGATACAACTGCCGTAGGTAAACCGATAATCGCCCTAACTGCTCCTTATGAGCCCGAATACAACATTACGATTGTTTGGCAGGGGGATAAACCTGACACTCCTTATTTCAAGCCCTCCACAGCAAGCGGAGGCAACCTGGAAATCACCACACAAATGGCGGATATCTTAAATTTGTATGATCCTGAAGGTATCTTTGATCATTTCAATATCAGCAACCATCAGTTAAATGCCGTTCTGAATAATATAAACGGCAATAAAACAGTTTTTATAAAACTTCATCAGGGTGAGCTGACATGGTGGTATCCAGTGGATATAGAGGTTAAACGGCCACTTGATATTATTTCATCCGAAAATCAACCATCTGATAATCTGGTATTCCGGATTAAAAACAATCTGCCACAAAAAACTGATATCACCATCAGAGTGGGGAAAGGGACTAATAGCTTTACAAAAAAGTTAACCCTGGAGGCTTTTGAAGTTTCAGATACTGTCAGCCCCCCGGAAAAAGCGCTGGTACCGGGAACCAATCCTATTCAACTTACCTGTAACGGAATAACTGAGAATCTGAAACTAATCAACTGGCAGATTTCGTCAACCGGCAACACCAATTATACTAATGTGGATCTAAGGCAATATTACAACGATCTTATTACAAATATTTTCAGAAACAGATATCTCAGTCCGCGCCTATCCCGGGCCACCCTCCAGCTTCCATGGCAGGGCATTGGCGACTGGTGCTCCTACGACGAGCTGCCGATTATTGATGACAGTGGCTTGCGTTCTTTGGCAGGGCTTTCTGAGATGATTACAACTCCTGAAGGAATACCCTTTAAAACCGTGTCTGACCCTGATAAATCAAATATAGTTTTTACCAGTTTATGGGATAATTACCCGGATGAATTTTTGCTCCCACTTAAGGGCAAGGCGTCTCATGCATATTTTCTTATGGCCGGTTCTACAAATCACATGCAGAGCAGGTTTACCAATGGTTTTGTAGAAATAATGTACACTGACGGGACTACCTCAAAACTTGAATTACAAAATCCGGAAACATGGTGGCCCATTGAGCAGGATTATTACGAAGACGGGTATGCTTTCAGGATAGAGGCTCCGCGTCCACCTCGACTGGACCTTAAAACAGGTAAATTCAGGCTCACCGGTTATCCTGTAGTAGCTGCCAGTAAAACCATTAAAATTGACGGAGGTGCGGCTACCGTGCTCGATTTACCCTTAAATCCAGATAAAGAACTGCAACAATTACAACTAAAAACTATTGCCAATGATGTGGTAATAGGCCTTATGGCAGTTACCATAACAAGTGAATAATACTGTTGGAAAAAATTGCTTATATGAAAAGATCCGATTCCATATTTCTGCTGGTGGTATTTGTATTTTTTACTACAGCCTGTAACAAACAAAATAAAGATGTTATATCCCTGAAAGGAGACTGGCGGTTTGCAATTGATACGGCAGACACCGGATTTTCTTCAGGGTGGTTTCAGCAAAAGTTACCGGAAACAGTTCATCTGCCCGGCTCAATGAAAGAAAACGGCAAGGGATTTGTCCCTACTCTTAAAACGCTCTGGACA
>DASQZP010000890.1:0-2140 GCA_035638655.1 Bacteroidales bacterium | reverse complement strand
GAAGGAAACCGGCTGTAGTCTCCAATATATTCGATGATGTATTCCCAAAACCGGGTCTGTTTGTCTGTAAGTGTTTTCATAAGACCAATTATATAAAAATTATATGAATAACATACCAAATTAATTTTATCCATATGAAATAATATGTGATAAAGATGTTACTCTTCGGAGGGCAATTTTTATGCTGATATATGTTTTTTCGAGTGATGAGTTTAAAGTGGATAGACCATTAACTCCCAATTATTGAGTCTATCTGAACGATGATTAATAGAGTTCCGTCGTTTTATGAGTTCAGAAATGAAGGCGGCTTTTTCAGGGGGAAGTTCTTTAACGAATTGAGAGGGGACTCGTAGATTTGGCCCCCCCTTAACCTTCAGATTTGAAGGAGTACAAAATATTGCGTGCGTGAAATAGGTCGCGATTTCGGAGTTTTATGCAGTGCCGAGAGGGAAGACTGGGAAAAAGGATTTCCGAAAATTATTTCCTTGAAGAGAAGGACTGGTTGCAATATTTGCAGATTTATTTTTGGATATATGACCAACATGCTGGTTATAATAGCCCCAATACAATTTACACTGGCAGTTATTCCGAGAGAGTACTGTTTTTATAACCGGCAACAGACATCACACGTGGAAGATTTTTTGTACTTTGTTGTCAAACGGAAAAGTTTAAAAATGCGTATGATGGATAAAATAAAAAATCTCTGTCTGGTCTTGGGTTTCGCAGCTCTCTTTCTGTCATGCGGTGAAATAGACAAACCGGACACTTCACCTGCTCAGACAGACTCAATTGTCGGCGATTCACCGGAACAATTTATCTCTTACAGCGCTAATGCCGTCGTTGGAGAAACGGTTTATATCCCTGTGTACTCTCACATTTACCAACGAAATCAAAGCAGGACATTCAATCTAACTGCTACGCTGAGTATTCGAAATACTGACCTGAATGCCCCTATTACCATAAAAAAGGTCTATTATTATGATTCGAGTGGGAAATTGGTGCATAAATACCTTGATAGTCCCCAGATCATAGATCCACTTTCCTCAACCTCCTTTGTGATTGAGGAAGAGGATTTGCGTGGTGGGGTCGGAGCTAACTTCTTAGTGCTTTGGGAGGCCAAGAATAATGTTAGTAAGCCTGTTTTTGAAGCAGTAATGATTAGTACTGCCCAGAATCAGGGTCTTTCATTTGTTAGTGAGGGCAGAGTAATAGATTCCTTTAACACCATCTCACAATGAAATTACACGGGGATTTTGTTGAGTTATAAAATGATGTAGAGTATGATTATTGATAAGGCATTATTTGCCGACTTCAATCTTTTAGCTGTAATAGAAGTTCTGGGGACTTTTGCATTTGCCGTTTCTGGTGCCATCGCGGCTGTAAAAAGCAGGTATGATCTATTTGGCATCCTTGTTTTAGCTTTTGTAACCGCAATAGGAGGCGGTACGATTCGTGATTTGCTAATTGGTAATTTACCAGTTAGCTGGCTTAATAATTCTATTGCAATTTGGTCGGCTATTGCAGGATTTATTTTGGTCGTTGTGTTTCACAAATGGATTAAAAAGATCCAGGACTGGATTCTTTTTTTCGATGCTGCGGGGTTAGGACTTTTTACCGTTATGGGTATACAGGTAGGGCTAAATGTGGATATGGGCATTGGAATATCGATCACCTTAGGTACAATAACCGGTTGCTTTGGTGGAGTTATACGCGACATTCTTTCTGGATCCAAACCAATCATATTCCATAAAGAGTTATATGCTACCGCTTCGATTGCAGGAGGCGTACTATATATCGGATTATTGACGCAGTTCATTGAGTTTTGGGCTCAGATCCTTGCTATTCTGACTGTTATTGGAATTAGGATTGCTGCATACCATTTCCATTTAGAATTGCCGCAATTTAAGTCCAATAATAAAGTTCGTAGCTCATAAAGTTATTTAAAACATAATATTACTATCTGCTTTGTTAGGTTCTCGCATCAGTTTTCAATAGCCTGCGAAACGGTTATCCTTCCGAGTCTTGATATATATCAAGACTATTTCCTGTCAATTATCAATGGAGGCTACGATGCCACGCTGTATGTTTAGCATACACTAATCGTTTAACATCAAAGCATAGAACTATGACTACTGCAACG
>DASQZP010000889.1:0-2241 GCA_035638655.1 Bacteroidales bacterium | reverse complement strand
TAAGAATTAACAAAAAAGAATAATAAAACTACAACTAATAAATCTCTCATTTAATTAAATATTTAATATTTTTAGATACTTATCTCTTGTAATGAAATAGTTACAATTATTCTCTTTTAATAATCACCGAATTAGCTATTTGATCAAAAGTATCTTTGTACTTTTTCATTTTACTTTCCAGTATTAATTTTCCATCAGAAAGTGTACTTTCATACAATAACACCCCCTGAAACATGAAGTAGTATTGCTTGTACATGAAGTCATATGTACGAAAATAGCGGGATTCAATACCAGATAGTCTTTTGGCATCAAACGCATAGTCACTTATTATAGCATAATTATTGTCAACGTAGAAATTATCCATATCATAGATTAAATAATTGGAAGATACCTTTTTTAGTTGCTCTTCTATCATTTTACCATGATTCAGTGGAGACAAAAATTCTTTTATTTCACTCTCACTGCCTTGTGAGGATATTGTTTTAACTGAAATAACAAACATTACACCGTCCTCTTCTGGTCTGAATTTGCACAATAACCCGTAATGGTCTGGTTCCAGAGAAATCCAATCCGAAGGATATTTGATTTTAAAGGTTAGCCCCTCCATGCAATCATTACACTCATAGTTGTTCCAGGAAGAATAGTGTTGGCCAAAAGTGTAAATTGGGGAAAAAAGCAGGATAAAAAGAATGATCTGGGATTTCATTTTAAATATTTTAATTAAATATTATAAAAGTGTTGAAGTGACCAAAATGTTGAATTGCCTGTCTTACAATTTCATTGGTTTTTCTCATCCTCAATCGAATTTAAAGTTAGATAAAATTTCAGAACCAACAAATGTAGAACTAAAAATTCCACATATTTTCGAATCTTTTTTCAGAAATATTGAAAGCCGAAAAAAGAGGGCTATAACAAGCACTCATCTGCGAAACTAAGAAAACCATCATAGGGGGTGATCACCAGGTGGTCGAGGAAGGAAATGTCCAGTAAGGTGCATGCGGATTTTAGACGGTGGGTAATCTGTTTGTCAGTTTCACCTGGCTTGCGGTTACCGGAGGGATGATTATGAGCCAGGATTATGGATGATGCATTGGCTTTGAGTGTGCATTGCATAGCCACTTTAATATCGACGATACAACCGGATGTGCCATGCATTGATATGGTTTTATAAGTATATAGAAAAGAAGGCAGCCAGGTTAATAATTATTTATTTGCTACGGATTTAGAAGAAAAGCTATTAACAGGTTCATTTAACTTTGCCAGTCAGGTTTAAATTTCTTTTTCCATGTATTGGAAAGTTCGGTCAGAATCTGGGTGCTAATAAAAGCATCAGAACTATTGGCTATATCTAAAGCTTTCTGCTGTTTAACCGGCTCGTCAGCGGTATAGCAGTAAACAAGGATATTGGTATCAATGAAACAATTATCGTTCATTTGCTTCGTCCCTGTTAAATTTAAAACCTCTGGTGCTTAATTTAATCGCTGAAAAGCTTTTATGGCTTTTGGCAGTATAAATAATACTTTCCGAAGGTTCATCCACAGCAAAAGAAATTACTTCTAATTTTTTTCCAATATCCTTATCGGGTATATTGAAAGAAAGAAAGTTTTTATCAGGTGTTACAATTGTTCGTATCATAATCAGAATTATTAAAGTACTGCAATATTTTTAATTTTTACGGATTTAATCAGACCTCCAATAGTGTAAAGTATGTTTCTTGTCGTAATCTTTATTCGCTATGATGGGCACAAGCAGATGCTTGCGCCAGGGAAGATTGACGGTGCAACCATCAATTACAGGTGGAGTATTTATTTATGATTTTCTTTTTGCAGGAAATCAATATACAATTCATTTGTTGTAGTTATCCTGGTATATCCTTTTGCAATTAATCCCTTAATCAATTTTATATCTCCAGTCCACAAATGTCCTCGCAAATAATCATTAATTGCAACAAAGGCAACATCATTCAAATCAATTTCCTTGCATTTTCCAATTGCTGATTTATAAAATTTGGCTGGCACAATAGAATGATTTATTGTGTGTATTTGCTGCAAAATCATTCCATATAATTCTATATACTTTTCATCACTGAGATTTCCAATTTCTTTTATTCTTCCCTTATGCTCAATTAATTCATATTTGATATATTCGGGAGCAAAGAAATTATAATGCTTTGATCCATTAAGTAATATTTGTGCAATACGGCTATTGATATTAAGAAATGTACTGAATGCTACGTTTGTA
>DASQZP010000888.1:0-8660 GCA_035638655.1 Bacteroidales bacterium | reverse complement strand
CGGCAAGGCTGAAGGAGATACCTTTGCTGCCACTGCTACTTCCTTCAGTATGATTCGCTGAATTTTCAGAACCTGATACATTTCCCTGGTTGCCTTTCCCGGTAGTGTTTCCTTCTCCTTTTTTATCTCCCGAAGGATTTTTACCTGTATACAGCGCGTGGGTATTTACTACTTCTTTTTTCTCTTCTTTTACCGGCACTTCTTTTTTGGGTTCTGTTGTCTGCTTCTTCTCTGGTTTGGGTTCAGGTTTTGTTACTGGTGTTTCTGTTTTTCCTTGTGATTTTTCTTTAATAGCCGGGGCTTCTTCATAATCCTGGGTGATTACCGGACTTTTTTTCTGAACAGTATTGTTGGGTTGAGGCGCCGGTTCGCTCCGGGCAGGTTCAGATCGCACCGGTTCGGTATTTCCATTGCCTGTAGTACTGGTTCCGAAATTAACCAGGATTCCCTCTTCCTCAGGTAAGGGAAGGGGCGTGGAAAACCCGAAGAATATCAACAATGCAATTAATATTCCGTGAAAAAGTAAAGTTCCTAATATGCCATATTTACGTTTTTGCATGAAACAGCTAATTTGGACTGGTTGCCAGGATAAGTTTGTACTTATGATCCTTTGCAATGTTCATTACTTTGACGACTTCCTCAACCGGCACTCTTTTGTCTACATGCAGGGAGATTGCAGGATCTTCAACCCCCTGTAATTTTTTCTGCAGAACGGCTTCCAGCTCCGGGAAAGGCACCTGCCGGGTCTCAACATAATAATTCAGATCTCTGGTTATGGAGACGGTTGTATAGGGTTTGGCCTTTGTCTGGTTATTGCTCTGCGGGAGCAACAACTTTAATGCATTCGGAGCAATAAGGGTTGAGGTGATCATAAAAAAGATCAGCAACAGAAATACAATGTCAGTCATTGACGACATGCTGAATTGTACACTGATTTTATTGGATGATCGTAATGCCATGGGTTAATTAATTTACTGGTTCATTGAGCAGGTCCATAAATTCGGTGGTATTTGCCTCAAGCATATTGACCACTTTCTCGACTTTGGCAACCAGGATGTTGTAGGCAAAATAAGCCAGGATGCCAACGATCAGTCCGGCTACCGTTGTAACCATTGCCGTGTAAATGCCATTGGATAATAAACCGATATCGATGTTGTTACCGGCCATAGACATATCGTAAAAGGCCCGGATCATACCAATGACAGTACCAAGGAATCCGATCATTGGTGCTCCGCCTGCAACGGTGGCCAGCGTGGGCAGTCCTTTTTCCAGTTTGTATATCTCAAGTCTGCCAACATTTTCAATTGCAGCATTCACATCAGTAAGCGGACGTCCGATGCGGTGAATACCTGTTTCTATCATCCTGGCAACAGGATTATCTGTAGCCCGGCATAATGTGACTGCCGATTCTATTTTGCTGTCGTGGATATAGTCTTTTATCCGGTTCATGAAATTTTCATCCTTTTTGGATACTTTCTTGATGGCATAATAGCGCTCAGAAAAAATGTAAACTGCAATTACGGACAACAGCACTATGGGAATCATAATCCAGCCACCTTTGAAGGCAAGTTCAACAAAAGGAAGACTTACCTCTCCGGCCTGCCCGGGCTGTGATGCAGATAGCGTATCAGCTACATTAATCTGTAATAAAAATGTCAACAAATTCATTTTACGTTTTTTATGATGATTTCTTACTAATAAACGAGTCTTGAAATACTTTATTTTTGATTTGTAAAATTAATATTTCTGTGCAATTAGTAATTGTTTTGAAGATAAGATTAGAATATTGAGTACACTCCGAGAAGCTAATACCAGGATTTTCAGCTACTTTTTGCCCTGAGCCCTAAAGGGTAAAGTAGCTGAAAATCAGGCAGAGAGCAAATTAATTTTCTTCACACCCTTTAGGGTTGGGGCAAATGAAGAAAATTAATGGCCTTTTCAGGTAATTATGAAGACAATCATATTAAATAATATGAATGGATTACAGGATAAAGAATTAATGAAAAAACTTTTGTGTAATAGCAAAAGTCTTCCCGGAGGGATGTAGCTGGTGCATCAGTGGAACACGCAAAAATCAGCGCATCATAAAATTGAGTAATTGACTTAGTACTTTTTGAAAAACTTATGGAATGTCAGATAATCAAAGTTTCCAAAGAGTCCGTTATTGTTGTCAAACACCCTGTAAAAGGGTGGTTTCTCGCCAGTTGGCGGGATATAATCAAAGTTGTAAAACGTTTCAACGACAAAATCATTTTGTCCGTCCCGGGTTTTACAACTTTGAATGCATTTGCACCTGTTCATATAATCAGAATTTAAATTTCTTCAAAAAGTTTGGCCCATTCTTTTTTCTCTCTTTTCTGCCAGGCACCGTTGTGGAATGCATAACTGATCATCAGAGGCAATACCGAAGTTGCTTCAGCATACACCATTTGTTCAAATTTTGTCTGTACCTTTCCCCACGACGATGCTTCCTGTAGTGTTGAGCTTGAGCAGGCACCATCACGTACATCGGCAACGGTGATCTGTACAGCGTATTTATGCATTTCGGCAAATTCACCGAGCATCTCGGCACATACAACGGTATCCTGTGCAAAATTCTTCGGTACACCACCTCCAATCATAAATAATCCGGTTGTTTTGGCAGCGATTTTTACCTTCGTAAGCTCAAGAAAATCTTTTACTGAGTCGATGGTAACATGTTTGCCGGGATTCTTGTATTGGTGCATCACCAGCCCGAAACCGGCACTGCTGTCGCTGAAAGCCGGACAGAAAATGGGCACATTGTGTTCATAGGCTGTCTGTATCAGTGAATCTTTCTTAACGCTTTTTCCAACGAGGTATTTCCCCATTTCTTTGATAAATTCCCTCGAGGAATAGGGTCTGGGTTCCAGGTTATCGGCTATTTCCCTGATGGTATTGTCACAAACCTGTAAATCATCTTCATCAATATACGTATCATAAATTCGGTCGATATACAAACTGCGCAGCTGCTTGTCAGGTACACCGGGAGTGTCTTTATAGTGTTTGAAACCCAGGGCTTCAAAAAAGTCCATATCAACAATTGAAGCGCCCGTAGCTACAATGGCATCAATCATATTGTTTTTCACCATGTCGACATACACCTGCATGCATCCGCCTGCACTGGTGCTGCCGGCAAGGGTGAGGATGTTACTGCAGTCTTTATCCTTCAGCATTTTAAGAAAAATGTCAGTAGCTCTTGCCGTATCTCTGGAAGTAAATGACATTTCCCGCATGGAATCAATAATAGGAGTTGAGTCAAAGGACGTAATATCAATATGTTTGACGGTATCTTTTAATAAATCTGTCTTTTTCATTTGTGTTTTTTTGTATTAAATAATGACCGTTTAGAATTACTCAGGGAAAAATAAATATAAACAAAAAAATTATTGGTTATACGGTCAGTTTGTAATGGTTAAAAATAATTATTTGAATTTATAGCTTAACATTTTATAAAGCAGCTTGGCAGCAAGAAAATCAGGTGCCTTATTATGTTCATCGGGACAAAGTTCTACAATGTCGAAACCGATCATGTTTTTCTCTTGTATGACCTTTTTCAGCAATTGCAGTGTTTCGTACCATAACATACCTCCTGGTTCTGGTGTTCCGGTAGAAGGCATGACAGATGGATCAAAAACATCAAGATCAACAGTAATGTAAACATCTTCGGAAAGCATATCGACTACTTTGTCTATCCAGGTGGTTGAACCAGCCATGTTTTCGGCATAAAAAATTCTGTCTTGCCGGATATACTGTTTTTCTTCGATGTCCATGCTTCGAATTCCTACCTGTACAATGGGGCAAATTTCGCTAACGCGTGACATAACGCAGGCATGATTGTATTTGCTTCCCTCGTATTCAGGGCGCAGATCTGTATGAGCATCCAGTTGCAACACTGACATACCGGGATATTTTTCAGCATGGGCTTTTACAGGACCAGCGGTAACAGAATGTTCACCGCCAATCATTACCACAAACTTATCCATATTCAGATATTTCCGTGTTGCCTCACGGGTAGCTTCATATACCTTCTCCGGAGAGGATGCTTCAGTAACAGGATCAGCAGTAAAGATACCTTGTTGGTATACCTCACTGTTGGTCTCAATATCGTACAATTCCATGTTGGCAGATGCCTCCAGAAGGGCTTCAGGGCCTTTGTCGGCTCCCTTGATCCACGTACTGGTTCCATCATAGGGTACAGGCAGTATCACCACCCTGGCCTTGTCAAGGTGGTTGAAAGGTTCTGGTAATGCTCCGTAGTGTATCATAATACATTTATTTATGGTTAATCAGTAAACCTGCCGGTTCACACCGGAAGAAAGAGATCAGGATCCGATAACCGGATAAACATAATTTACGAAGCAAAGAGCAACGAGCGCTGTCCCGTAATTCTTTTCAGCTACAAAACTTTGTGTGAAAAACTCAGTATCCCTGAGCTGGTACTGATCAGAAAAACCATTATAGTAAAGTTCATCAAGACTGGCTTCCAGCCTCATCTTTAATTCTGTTTCACTGTAATTACCGTAATGCTCACATACCAGGCCACCGTATTTATCATTGGTGGCTTTATCATATAACCAACCGTAAATAATTCCTGCTGTGGCCCGCTGGCCTTTTTCAGCATTACATACAGACATTATGGATTCCATAACTGCCCCGTGTTCTAAATGTTCCGGTCGTTCGACCTTGTTTGCTATTCCAGGTAATATTGATGAATAGGTCATTATATTACACATCTCAATATTTGCAGCTTTTAAAGCCAAATGGTATGATCCTGCATGAATAGCGATGTCGCTCTGACCAATTCCTGTGGTAACAAAATAGTCACGGGGAATTCTGTTACCCACAAGAATACCTTGTAAATCTGTACCACCCCGGGCCAGACTTATAGTAGATGTCTGATTTGTCATTATTTAACATAAATAATTTATTGGTTAATACTTATTTTAGCGCGGCAAATATAAATGAATTTTCAATTCAACATTGAAAATTTGACTTTATTTTTACTTTTAAGGATGTCAAATTTTTTCAGCTGTGCAGAAGCCTTTGTATTGAACTTATTATAAGTAAATTGGAGTACAGGATATAATATCTGATATGCGCCTGGTAAAGGGGTCTGAAACAATGTGAAGGAAGTGTAAATAAATGATGAAGTTTCATGCCGTTTGCATTATAAATTGTTAAAAACTCACCCACTCATTTATACCCGTACTTTTTAAAGAGATTAACTCTCTTGATATCAGTTGGGATGTATAAAGTCCAAACGAATTATTGTTATCTGAAAACTCATTTACCAATTGTTTAGCAGCACTAATTTATAAAAAAAGAAAACACAAATTTCATTTTGATTTTATTTTTAAATGAAAATTATATACGTAATAAAAAACTTTTACAACAGCCCAGTTATCGGACATTATGGACAGACATTAAGTAGTCTTTCATTATGTATAAAATACTTCCCATTTTTTGACAGCCGGCAATAATTAAATCCGATTTTCCGGCTAAAGCTCCGGCTGTTTATGTTGGCTAACAAATCCGTGTATAAATTGTTTAATGGTATGAAATCCTTGATGCTGTGAGAAGAAGGGAAGAGAATGGCGGGAAAAGTTATTCTATTTCCATAAAATGAAACTGGAGTTGCATCAGAGAGGCGAGGTCCTGGCCAAGTTCCATAATTGATTCATCATCTTTATCGAACAGCCAGTTGATGTTTACCTGAACTCCTTTGTTTTTGTGGTCTTCAAGAATCTTTAGAATGTTGGTGAGGTATTTCTTTGAACCGCTGTTTACATAATCAAGATGAATATTGAAAGTTATTGGGCTGTTTGTAGAATTGAGGAAGTGTTTAATGCTGTCTACTACCGGTTCGAAGAATTCAAAGGCATCTTCAGGTATCGAGCGGCCCTTAATTTCAATCAGACCTTCACTAATACCAAAATATGGTGTGTTTCTTGTTTTTTCTATTCTTACATCCATACTTTCGACAGCCATAGAATGACGTTGTTTAAATAATCTTCAACCTGTAATGGCATAAATATACACAATTAAGTTTAAAAAGTAAATATTTACGACATTAAATTAAAATACATAAAAAATTGATTTATACACTAATGGGTAAGTTTACCTTGAGTTAAACAGGTTGGGCTGGTCATCGAATAGTGTTGGATAGTCTTCGTCAAATTTCTTTAGGACAGCGGTAATAATAGTTTCCCGCATAAATTTCGACTTGTTGGTGATCCGATAGCGTTTGCAGTAGCTGTTAATGGCTTTTAATTCTTTGCTGTTCAGTAACATTGCCTGCCTGTGCCGTCGCCTTAAGCCTTCATCTTTCTTTTGTTTCATTCCGTGATCATCTATGGTTGATACTTTGAAAAATCTGTAAGTAATTGCTAATCTTTCATACGCGACTAAAATACATATTGGTCATAAAACACAACAGGTATTTATTTAAAAGATATGAACATTTCAACAAAACTTTTTAAGAATTAGGCTTATTTGGGATGATTTTACATGAAATTAAATCATTCCTTCGGCAAGTTCACCTTTTAAATGTCCGACATCCCCCAGGGTTTTGATCATCCAGTATCCATTTTCAAATACAAATTCATTATAACCGGTATTTGGAAGTTTAAATTTTCTGGGCTGATCGAGGGGGATAGATAGCACATACCTGGTGAACATGGTGAGCACTCCACCGTGGGTAACGACCAAAATTCTTTTTCCGTAAAGTCCCCGGGCTTTTTCAGTGAAAAAATCAACAGTTCTTTCATAGAGTTCAACAGGACTTTCTCCTCCCGGAACGGCGTATTCAGGATCTCTCTTTTTCAGACTTTCAAAAATGTCCGGATGCTTGCTCATCAATTCTTCATATGTCTTGCCCTCTGCAATCCCGAAGCTTCTTTCCTGTATCCTTATGTCGCTTTCTGTCGAAGGATGGTTGCCTGCAGCGCAAATCAGTTCAGCTGTCTGCCAGGCCCTGCCAAGGTCACTTGCAAATATCCTGTTAAAAGTATCTCCGGATAGCCTTTTCCCCAGTTCTTTGGCTTGTTTTTTCCCTTTCTCAGTGAGGGGACTGTTCTTCTGACCCTGAAATATACGTTCCTTGTTCCATTCCGTTTCTCCATGACGGATCACTACTACTTCCAGCATAGTATTACTTTTAATTTGCTGCAAAAATAACCTAAAATGATTGTTGTTACAAAACGCAGGGTATATCGCTTTTTCATTTATTAATACATATTTAATTTAAACATGCCAACTTTAAACCTTTATTTAACAAAAACTTTCTTTTTACTTTTGTGGTTAAAAATTACTTATGATTAGTAAAAGGAGGGTTTTATTAGGGATGAGCGGAGGTCTGGACAGCACAATGACGGCCCTGTTGCTGAAAAAACAAGGGTATGAGGTAACGGGTGTCTCTCTGCGCCTGTGGGACAGGAAAGGAGATGGTCATCACGAAGAAGAGGAATTGCCATATTTGCTGGAAGCACATAAACTGGCAGATCAAATCGGTATTAAGCATCTTGTGATGGATGTCCGCGATCCATTTTCCAAGCTGGTGATCAACCGGTTTGTGAAAGAGTACCTGGATGGTAAAACGCCTGCTCCCTGTGCTTTTTGTAATGTGCAGATCAAATGGAATTACCTGCTGCAAAAGGCCGATAAAATGGATTGCTATTATGTAGCTACAGGTCATTATGTGAATATACTACCCTTCAGAGATAACTATTATATTTTTGAAGGAGTGGATAAAGTCAAGGACCAGTCCTATTTTCTCTGGAACCTTGACCAGAAATTCATGGCCAGGGCTTTAACCCCTCTCGGAGGCTTTACCAAGAAAGAGATTCGTTCCCTGGCCAATGAACTGGGTTTTAACAATCTGGCAACCAAAAAAGAAAGTATGAGCGTATGTTTTTTGCAGAATGATTCTTACCAGTCCTTCATCAGGCAATATCCTTTTAGTCAATCTTTACCCGGTAAAGGGAACGTGACTGATATGAAAGGTAATATCATCGGTCGGCATAAAGGATATCCTTTCTATACCATTGGACAGAAAAAGGGACTTGAACTGGACAGTGAGCTGCCCTATAATGTTGTACAAATTGATAAAGAAAATAACCAACTGGTGGTTGGATTCAAAGAAGACCTGTGGAAAAACCGGTTTGTGATCTCTGATTTTACTTTTGTTAACAAACAAGAACTGGCTGAGATCAAAAATCTTTCTGTCAGGATTCGGGGACTGGGGCTGAACCCCGGAGGTACCTGCAAAATCAATGAGCTTGACGCACAACATCTTGAGGTGATTACGGAAGAGCCGGCATGGGCCCCGGCGCCAGGACAGCCTGCTGTTTTTTATAATGGTGACAGGGTATTGGGAGGGGGCGTGATTACATAAAATGGCAAAATAGTATTGATTGAATCATTTTTTTTTAGGAAATTTGAGAAAGCAAGTATTTCAATAAAATTGCGCGTATGAAAAGTAAATATATAGCAATGCTGTTTGTGATTTTTACAGTGCTCTCCTGTTCAAAAGACAACAAGGAGAAAACCTTTGCAAAAGCAGATCTGATTGGTAAATGGGAGCAGGTAACTCCCACTCCTGTTGATCCGGACGGGGGATGTCCCACTTATGTTGTTTACCT
>DASQZP010000887.1:0-2551 GCA_035638655.1 Bacteroidales bacterium | reverse complement strand
AAATGCTGGAAAACTTCATCAATTAAAAAATTTTTTATAACAAGAAGCCTGGCTTCCGGTTCTGCACAGGAACAAACAATACCGCTACACTTCGTTCCTTTTAATACCCGTCAGTTCTCAGTGCGTTACAGTCTGCAGGTTACTCAATTAGCGGTTTCTGAAGAGATTTACAATTACTATTACAAAATTAATCAGCAAAACAAATCCGGTTCTCTCTATTCTTCACAACCTTATTCCATACCCGGAAATATTCACAATACCAATAATCCTCGTGAACAGGTGTTGGGTAGTTTTGCGGCAGGGGGAATTTATCAGAAAAGAGATTTTTTCAACAGTCCGTTTTTTGCAAAATTTAGTTATCAGACCTGTGTACCTGTTACCGATCCATTGGTAGTTGGGGCTGCCATAGCGATTGGAGGTACCCGGGAAGCCCCGCTTTATATCACAGAAGTACAAGGCGCAAAGGGTATCTCTTCTGATGAGTGTTTCGTTTGTGCCCTTAGAGGGGGATCCCCTGTTAAACCGGATTTCTGGGTTGATCCTTATCAAAAATAAAAAAAAGAATGAAATACAATTATTATATATTTTTTATTCTATTGCTCACTGGTTTTTATAGAATCAGTGGCCAGGAGTCAGATATAAAAATACAGAACAGACCTACCGGGAGCAGTTACATGGAGAACCTGAGACTGATCACCGACAGGGATATTTATGTGGCAGGCGAGCGTATATGGTTCAGTACCATATTACAATGCAACAGGGAAAATCCTGCAGGATGCCTGAGTAATATTTTATACGTTGATCTGTACCGTGAATCCGGCCCTTTCAGGTTACAACAGAAATTCAGGATCAGCGAAGGAAGAACTTCCGGATCACTCATCATTCCGAATGACTTTATTACAGGTAATTATTACATTCAGGTATATACAAATTTTCAAAAATCTGCCCTGCCGCCCGATCTTACGAGAAAAGAAATACTTATCTTAAATCCTTCGCAAAAAATTTCAGCCCCTGAAGAGGATAAGACCGTAAAATTATTTTTTGATGGCGGTAAATCGGTTTCCGGTTATCCTGCCACCGGAGTAGTGGTGATAAATCAGGCTGCAAGGATAATGCAAACAGGAATTCTGATCAATAGCAGGAAAGATACAATATGCAGGATAAACAAACTCAATGACCATCTTGGCATCTTTAGCTTTACACCTTTTGGCGACAGTTCCTATATGCTAAATATTAATTTCGAAGCTCATGATTCCGTTTTAATACCCCTTGAAGCATCTGCATCCTCCGGAATCCGACTTAGTGTTCAAGACATTGATAACAATATTACAGTTGAGATTATACCCCAAAACCGGCAGCTGGATACCTCTGCTACTTTTTATGTCAGGGATCAGCAAATGAAGGTATTAATGCAACAAGTTATACCTGCCGGAAATTCACCTTATAAACTGCAGATACCTTCCGGGTTAATGGCCCCTGGAATAAATTACCTGGTTTTGAAAGATTCTGACGGTAAACTGCTTAGTATGCATTCATACAGATCTCCACATGGAAAATATGTAACAATAGAATTAAATACAGATAAAAAACAATACAAACCAGGAGAAACGGTTAAGCTAATACTCTCAGAAATAAATGAAAAAGCACAATTGGTAGTAAGTACGGCTATCAAAGGCTCAATTGAAACAAATAATGAAAAACATTCAGGTGATACGATATTAGAAGCCGCACGCATTATACGCGAAAATGAAATATTACATGATAAAAAACTAATTTCAGGGCTAACAGAAGAGCCTGAATTTCTTTCTCCTGATAATCTGCCGGACATAAGGGATGTTAGTATAACCGGAATTGTAAGCAATCCGGCTACCGGCCATCCCCTAAGTGGATCTGAAATATACCTCTCGGTACTTGGCGATGAACCACAGCTACATATTTATAAAGCAAATGATAATGGCAGTTTCATCTTTTCTCTGGACAATTATCAGGGGAACAAAAAAATATTTGCAGGCACAAAAGGGACCACTCCTGCAAGCATACTAATAAACAGCGATTTTCTGCCGGAATATCAGCCTCCTGTGAAATTACTCCACTTTAAAGCTTCCAACAACAAGCTTTATGAAAAAATTTTCATCAACCAGCAGGTCGCACAATATTTTCTCTCGTCCCGGGCCCTGAAAAAAGCTCCCCGGTTTATTCCACAGCCAATACTTTCGCAACCTGATTATACCATCGTGCTTGATGATTTTATTCCTATGAGATCACTTGAAGAGGTATTCAAAGAGATTGTTCCCAATACTTACCTAACGAAAAAAAAAGGAGATTACCATTTTCAACTAAAGACTCCCGGACAGATTAAGATTATAGATGACCCATTGGTCTTGTTGGATAATATACCTGTTTTTGATTATAAACAGTT
Organism: Bacteroidales bacterium; assembly: GCA_035638655.1. GTDB lineage: Bacteria > Bacteroidota > Bacteroidia > Bacteroidales > DASQZP01 > DASQZP01. The sequence goes on along the minus strand of DASQZP010000887.1, from coordinate 132 downwards.
ACTCGAAATACCACCTTCAATTGTGGAAAAAATCAATATTATTAATCAGGAATATTTTTTTGGAGTACATAAATTAAATGGTATTATCAATGTGATTACTAATAAATCCGCTTTGGGAAAATATAACTTTCC
>DASQZP010000886.1:0-2124 GCA_035638655.1 Bacteroidales bacterium | reverse complement strand
TATAATTTCGCAGAATATAATACTAATCCGCTTCGATCGAGCCCTATTGATCCAAAAGGCCATATACCACAACTCTTCCTGAGAAAGTGGGCAGGTATACATGACCGTTTACAATGGTTGGGGATGAAAACTTCGCATAATTTCCCGCCCCGTCACGATCAAAATTTTGGTGGTTGTTCCATAGTTCCTTTGTGATGTCCTGGGCATCAAAGGCTCTCAGGATGCCGGGACTCACCTCGTGTTCCGCATTCCCACTTGAAGCATAAGAAGCCCACAGAATTCCGGTGCCATCTTCTGAACCGTTTGAAGAGACCGATAAAACGGCCCCACTTTCGCCTGAGGGGCCGCTTACATTGGAAACTATTTGATTGCTTTGATCCAGCATGTTGGTACTCCGATTAAAAGGATAGGCTCGTAAAGGTTCATTTTCAGACCAAATGTACACAAACTCATTAGCATTTCCTTTAAAATAGGCTGCTTGAGCATGCATTTTGGCATTAGAACCAAGTTGGATGGTTTGTTGAACTTGGTTAGCAGAAGACTGCAAACCACCCATATTATTTTTATCCAACAGGTATAATTTTCCTTTTTTCCCACCGGTGAAATAATAATTTGAATGGGGGATTAACAGTGCTCCAAGGCTGCCATAATCGAGATCATGATTGTTTAAGTTCATATAATCGTATGGGGTAAAGAAAGTTTCTACCTTCAGTGTAGATCCAGATGGAAATAGTTTTAGGGCACTTTCACCCCGATTAGTAAGATTTGCCGGATCTCCGTTATTACCCACGGTTCCATTACCGGTTACAACGTAAAGATTGCCCTGTTCATCGGCAGACATGCCGCCCCCACTTTCCCAGATACCGCCTGCGAAGCCGTTAGGGGTATCATTATAGACAATTTGCTGTTGCAAAGTGCTCGCATTATAACCAAGTATCCACCCGTGGTAAGGTCCCCAATCACAATGTGATGAAAAAGTTACATAAACAATACCGTTTACCAGTGTTAATGCCTGGCGCTGGTTTTGCCGTTGCGCATCAAAAGTGATTTCATTATTGACACTTCCGGTACCGCTGCCTTCATACGTTGCAGTTATTTTAACCGGGCTGCCGGAGACCTCGTTCCCACTTATGAGGTTAACAGCATGTAGGTATTGAACAAAATTGCCATTAGAAGTACTGCGAGCAACAAAATAAATGGTCTGCATATGCTCATCGATAACAGGAGTACCAACAATACCCATCTTGCCGCTGAAATCACGGTAGTTGCCTCCACAGGCTCCGGTCATGTCAGTGTTTCTGGGAGGACGCATGCCCGGAGCTGTAAAATTCTTTTTCCAATATAATTTACCGGTGTCTCCATCATAAGCGTAGAGTGTATTATTAACGGTGGCAACATAGGCCACATTATGCAGGCTATTATTAATGAAAATATTGCCCACTACCAGAGGTTGTGCATAAATTTGATCGTCGACAGCAAGGCTGAAAAGCTTTCCAAATTGTTGTGGATTTACATTTTCGGTATTTAACAGGGTTTCCTGGTTATTCCAGCCGGAACGGGTATTATTGTTGTGTTGGGTTGGCACAGAGACCCGTTGTGGATTTGTAGTATCGCTGGCAGTTTCTTTATTATTATTGCATGATATTAGCAACAAAAAGAGCAGAAGCAGAGGTCGAAATTTTTTAGCCATGCTGTACATAATCTGATATTTATTTGTTTATATATTAGCCCGAATTATTTACGAATAGATGAAAAATAACACATTAAATTATTGAAAATATTTTATTTGCCGGATACTATCTATAGCCCAGATTTGGATTCTGGTGAATTCGCTGTTGGACTGCGTTAACCTTGAAATAGCGCCTTCAACGTATGTTAATATGTCTCAGTTGCTTTTTCAACTTCGCTTTATCCACCACCAAATTTCTTGGTGAATAATCCGGGTTTAGAGGGCTTTGAATTTGTTACACTTTCGGGGGCAGCGAGAGTAATTTGCGTTCTATATTTCATAATCATAGTCATATTCGTTGGTTTTTGGTCCGAACAAAATTTCGCCGCGTTTAACACCCTGTTATAATTTTTAAACTTTGAAAATAAATCTAACTCAATATATACCAAAAAGTT
>DASQZP010000885.1:0-2325 GCA_035638655.1 Bacteroidales bacterium | reverse complement strand
TCCCGCAGGTTCACCCACAGGAGTTTCAAAAAATCGTTTAACGATTCTATTTTCAACCCAATGAGACATTCGTTGTTTACATAGAATAAAATCTTTATTATTTCAAGAAAATATCTTAAGACAGCATTTGCATATCAAATTAAGAGACTTCTATAGTTCGGTTTATAGTGATTTTTTCACCCATGTGGTTTGAAGTTTCAATTCAAACAAGCTTTTGGGTTTATTATGAAAATTTATAAAAAGTGGGTGTTGCCTATTATAGGACTAACCCTAATGTTTAATTTTCATTTGGACGCATATTCATTAGAAAATGATATCCTAAATTCTTTTAACACCTTTATTAGTAGATATGGTTGGAAAGCCTATATTCCTTCAAGGCGGAGCCCTTATAAAGAAAACGTCTTTTTAAGACGTACGGTATTTTCCTATGAATTTCCAGAAGATGATGGTTACTGGCCTCACATAGGCTTTTATGAATTGACTTTCAAAGATAAAACAGGAGCATCGGGCTTTCGCATCGAAAATTACAAACGCCTTTTTCCTGAAGTCGTCGTATGGGAACACCACGAGTACATCAGGTGGCACGAATTCCGCACAGAAAATATCGTTTATATTGTCTATGCCTATCCATTGCGCCAGGATATTGATACGTTTTATCATGTATTTACAAAATATTTAAAATCATATGGAACCTCTGATATTTTGTCGTTAGAAAATACGTTAAAACAATTATACGAAAAAGACCGGAATTTCTTTCATGCGATAAAAATTATACAGACTTCTTTGAAAAGTAGAGGTTTTTATGACGGCAGGTCCGATGGGATATACGGACATAATACCAGAAAGGCACTTCAGCAGTTTCTCAGAAAGGAGGGTTTTTATCAAGGCGAGGTTGATGGTATCTTGGGTAAATCTTCAAGAGATGCTATAAAAGAGTATCAAAAACGCATTAAGTTAAAAACGACAGGTCGCATAAATCTTGAAACCGCAAAGGCGATACAGCGTCAGAACATTGAATAACCTAACCTGAGCGTTTCAAATTATGACAGGATAAGATGCCAACAACTTTTACTCTATCATCAGACTTTTATGCCGATATGATAATGATTACGTTTTACACACATTGGGTGAACTTAAACCGCGAAGGGCATGTCACAGTTTGATACCCTCCGGGATTTTCGATCTCGCCGCACCTTCGGTGTTGAAGCGCATTTGCAATAGCTCGCTATGGCTTCATGCGCTTCGCCTTGAATCTGCAGCAACCTCGAAAATCGCTCAGGTTAGGAGTGAATAAAAATGAAACTACACATTCTCAGTGACTTGCATGTCGAATTTGGTGAGCTTGAATTGCCTGAGACAAACGCCGACGTGGTGATTCTTGCCGGTGATATACATGTTGGTAAAAAAGGATTTGATTGGGTAAAGGACAATTTCAGAAATCAAAAAGTCATTTATGTTTTAGGTAATCATGAATATTATCGAGGAGCCATCCCGAAGTTAACCGATAAACTCAAAGAACTTTCACTCGGAACGAATGTTCACATATTGGAAAATGAAGCATTAACCATAGAGGATGTCCGATTTTTAGGTTGCACCTTGTGGAGCGATTTTCGATTGTTAAACAATCTTGATATTGCCGTTATTGTTGCCTGTGAAATGATGAACGATTACAAATTGGTAAGATTGAGTCCGAAATACAGAAAAATTCAGCCTTCTGACACGGCAATTTGGCACGGAAAATCCCGTTCCTGGCTGGAGGAAGAACTAAAAAAAGGAAAAAAAAAAGAGAAAAAAACTGTGGTGATCACCCATCATGCCCCGAGTATTCATTCAGTACCTGAACAGTATAAAAATGATCAGTTAAGTGCTTCATTTGCCTCAGAGATGGAAAAATTTATCGAAAAAACAGAACCTGATCTGTGGATACATGGCCATCTTCACACTTCATCCGATTATCATATAGCTTCAACCCGAGTGATTTGTAATCCCCGTGGCTATACAGATGAACCGAACAATAATTTTGATGTCGATTTGGTTGTAAAAATATAAAGACACTATTTTACTTAACTTGGCAAAAGACCGATTCTCTTCAGTGAACGAAATACAGGATCAGATAGATCAGCTCCCTATCTAATCAGGGTTTAGTTAAATTATTCTGGCACTACATGGAATTTTACCCCTAACTTCAACGCCTAGTATTTTTTTTGTACAACGAAGTATATATAAAACAGATCATAATGAATAATAAATTCAGAGATAAAATTGATAGCTTCCACCAAAATTTAAACCATAGAGATAGTGTGCCTGAGAGATGTTATAGAAGAA
>DASQZP010000884.1:0-5549 GCA_035638655.1 Bacteroidales bacterium | reverse complement strand
ACAAACCCTTTATTTTTAAACAGGTTAATACTATTCGTGTTATCCGCTGAAATATTACAAAAAAGCTGGTGCAATGAGAGATGGTTAAATGTATAATCAATCAGCAGGTCGAGCGCTGCCGAAGCGTATCCTTTCCCGCGTTCAGCTTTATCAGCAATAAGAATACCCACGCCGGCCCGGTTGTGATAGGGTTCAAATTCAAACAGGTCGATGGTGCCCACTGTTTTTTGGGGAGTACCGGCTGTTACATCGATCATCAGCCTTAGCTGTCGTGCTTCATATAAATCTTTCCGGGTACTTTCAAGATATTGCTTCAATTCAAACCGGCTGAACGGGGCCAGGGTATTGCTAACCTGCCAGATATCCGGATCATTTTCCCAGATATAAAGCAGTTCCAGGTCTTCCGGTTCAGGAGCGCGCAGCGATATGAGATCGTTTTTTAACATAGCATTTAATTTCTTTCAAATTATCATCCAAAAATAATCCCTTACCCAAAGGCTGCTTCATTGAGCAGGCCGGTCAGTTGCCGGGCTGTTTTGTTAAAGTAGCGGATCCTTCGAAAAGCTACAGCCCATTTTATCCCGGTTACGGCATTGGTGAAGAATAATTCATCAGCATGCAGCAAATCATCGGGTTTAATGATGGCACTTTCGGTAACCGATAAGCCGGCCGTGCGGGCAAGTCTGACCAGCTGTGACCTGATCACACCGGCAACGCAGCCCTCATGTAGAGAAGGCGTGAGCAGGATGTTGTTTTTTACCATAAATATATTGGAAGATATCCCCTGACATACATTTCCGTGATCATTGAGTAATATCATCTCATCCAGATTATTTTCCTGCTGATAGATTCCGGCCATTACATAAAACAGGTTGCTGGTAGTTTTCAGGTGGGAAAAGGCATCACACTTTTTACGGTGCTCAGGATATACATCAACCATCAATCCCTGCTCATTGAGCTCATATAGCTCATTGGGAACGGGTTCGGCCTGTAACAGGTATGAAATATCGTTTGACTCAGGAATATACATGCCGGGAGCATCACGGAAAACGGTCAGCCTTACCGCAACACCTTTATACAGTCTGTTTTTATTAAGCAGCCTGGTAGTCTGATAACGCAGCATATCTGCAGTAAAGTTGCGCAGATGATCCATTTTAAGTGTTTCCATTCCCCTGCGAATACTGGCAAAATGTTGATCGGTAAACTGGAGTTGGGTGCCGTTTGCATGCATCAGTTCGGTAAGTGCATCTCCATATAGAAATCCCCGGTTGCCTGCCATAAGCACAGGGCTGTCAGCAGGCATAAAGTCTCCGTTTAATATAACGTATTTTACCTGATTCATGATCCGGTAAATTCTGGTATCTTTTTCAATATGTTTCTTAAGTCGGTATTAGCTTTAATACGATAACCACTGATACCCGCGTTTTTTGCCGCCAGCACATCAATTTCGTTATCGCCTATCATGAATGATTGCTTTTTATCGATGCCGAAACGGGCAATTGCTTTCTCAATCATCAAACCCTGTGGTTTACGGCACAAGCACCGTTCATTTTCATCGTGATGCGGGCAGTAGTAAATCTCTGCCAGAGAAAGCCCGTTTTCAGCCAGTATTTCAATCATTTGCTTATGCAGTAATTCAGCATCTTCCTTTTCATAGAATTTTTTTGAGATGCCACCCTGGTTAGAGATCACAACAATAATATACCCTTTTTTCTGAAGCAGCTGCATGGCTTCAATGGCTCCATCATTGAAATCAAAATTCTCAATTTTATAAACGTAATACGATTTATCGTTGTTGTTGATTACTCCGTCTCTGTCGAGGAAGACAGCTTTTTGAGACATAATAAATTTATTTTTTATTAATGAAACACCTGTGAAATGAACCAGGAAAAGAGACTGGGATCAATAAAAAGCGGATAAATAAAGCCAAACACTGCTCCTACAAAGTGGGCATCGTGATTGATGTTATCACGGTTCCTGCGGCTCATATATTGTGAATAGATGAGATAGAGCACGCCAAAGATAATGCCGGGTATAGGCAGAATGGCATAAAAAAGCACCTTGTGCATCGGGGCAAAAAAGATACTTGTAAACAGCACTGCCGATACGGCTCCCGAAGCACCTACCGAGTTATACCATGCATTGTCCTTATGCTTGAAAAGGGTCACCAGAGAAGAAATAATAACAGATGAAACATACAATATAAGGTAACTTAATTTTGGGTGTGCCAGATAGCCACCTGCGGCAAGCTGGTCAAAATAGCCTTCCACTGCCATTCCAAAAGAGAACAATACCAGCATATTTACGATAAGGTGGATCCAGTCGGCATGCAAGAATGCGTGTGTGAAGAGCCTGTAAAACTCTTTTCTGTGGTAAACCTGGTATGGGTTGAACTGCAGCCGGGCAAACAGGTCGGGGTTGTTAAAAGCTATAATAGAAATAATAGATGTAATGATAACGATGGCTATGGTCATTTCTTTTAAATTTTTATACAAAAGTACAAATATACCTGGAAGTTCATATTGCAGGAATTTGTATCTGGTCTTAAGAGCGAATAATTACGTTGAAAAAGTCAATTCACAAGGGGTATTCGTGCCTTCGTATTAATTTAATATACAAAACAAAACAGCCTGCAATATGTTTGCAGGCTGCAGTGGTGTTATTTTTTATGTTTTTTAGGGTAATCCAGGAGCTCTGTTTTCACATTTCCCGGTGATATCTCATTCCAGAATTCAGTATCAAAAAGGAAGGAGGCTACACCTGTTGTAGGCAGATTGTCAATGGATTTTTTCATAAACATATTTGCCAGATTGGTAACCACGGGATTGTGCCCGAAGATCATTATGCTCCTCCAGTCATTATCCAGTTTTTTCACCATACGAATAATTTCATCCTCATAGGCGCCATAGATAGTCTGATCAATGGTAATCTTATAAAACGGATATTCGAGCACGCGTGCGAAAATAACTGCTGTATGCAGTGCCCTGTTGGCCGGACTGGAGAAAATCTTGTCAGGGAAATATTTTTCCTGATCGAGGACACCAGCCATCTTGTTTGCATCCAGTATACCCTTGTTGTTCAGCGGGCGGTCGAGGTCGGAGACGCCATCATACTCCCAGGATGATTTTGCATGTCTGACAATAGTAACTCGCTTAAGGTTCTTCATCACTTCATTCACATATTAATATTTAACAATCATTATAACAAATTACTGGCAAGTTCGGCCAGAAAGCTTCTTTCCCCTTTCACCAGGTTAACATGGGCAAAGATATCCTGTCCTTTCATTTTATCAGTGAGATATGACAGACCGTTTGATTTGGTGTCAAGGTATGGCGAGTCAATCTGTTCAATATCTCCTGTGAAGATCATTTTTGTGCCTTCGCCTGCACGGGTAATAATTGTTTTTACCTCGTGCGGGGTCAGGTTTTGCGCTTCATCTACGATAAAGAAAACATTTGACAGGCTCCGTCCGCGAATATAGGCCAGGGGGGTGATTACAAGCTTTTCATTTTTCTGCATCTCTTCGATCTTGGTATATTCTTTTGATTGTGGAGAATATTTATGCTTGATTACAGACAGATTGTCAAAAAGTGGCTGCATATAGGGGCCGATTTTTTCTTTCACATCACCAGGCAAATAGCCGATATCCCTGTTTGCCAGGGGAACAATGGGCCTTGCCAGAAAGATCTGGGTGTACAGCTTTCGTTGATGAACCGCTGCAGCAAGCGCAAGCAACGTTTTGCCGGTACCGGCTTTACCTGTGAGTGATACAAGCTGAACTTCCGGACGCATAAGTGCATCCAGTGAAAAAGTCTGCTCAGCATTGCGTGGTTCGATGCCATAGGCACGTGTCTTTTCTACCCTGTTAATTATCTTATTGACAGGGTCATAGTGACCGAGGGCACTGGCTTTGTTGCTTTTCAATATGTAGTATTGATGAGCAATAGGTTCTTCTGCGAATCCAAAACCATCAAAAGGAACACCTTCGTTGTTGTCATACAGGTTGGCGATAAGATCGTTGTTCACATCCTCATGGGTGATGATTACCTTATGCAACTCATCAATATCGCGCACCTTGTCGTTTTCATAATCCTGGGCCAACATGCCAATTGATTTGGCCTTCATACGCAGGTTGATGTCTTTAGTGATCAGTATGACTTGCTTCTTCGCGTTTTTACGGTGCACAAATTCTGCAATAGCCAGGATCCGGTGATCCGGAGTGTTTTCAGGAAAGGAATCACTGATGTCTCTGGGAAATGGTTTCACCGTCTCAATGGACAGTTTACCAAGGTCTTCTCCAAGACTGATACCACCGTTGAAAAGATGATCTCCGGAAAGGCGATCGAGCTCACGGGTGAACTCTCTTGCATGAAAATTAATCAGGTCATTTCCTTTCTTGAACTTATCCAGCTCTTCGAGCACAACAATAGGTATAATTATATCGTTTTCCTGAAAATTATAGATACATCTGTAGTCATGTAACAGCACATTGGTATCCAGTACGAAAATTTTTTTCACTCCTGCCATAAGCAACACATTAACCGATCTTATTATGTTTTAGTGTTTTCAAAAGATTTTGAAAACAGATTATTCTTTGCTTTTAATAGCATTAAATGTAACAAAAAAATTGGGCGGTAAAAAAGTAATTTCATCTTTTATTGACTTGTGGTTTTTGATACATTTGCAAGCATTTCAGGATAAACTCTTCAAGTCGCGAATTGTTTACCTGTAAAAACATTTGATTATGGATATTGTTGATTTCATTACCAGTCGCCGGAGTATCAGGAAGTATACCGGCGAACCTTTGCTTGAAGGCCAAATAGAACAATTGCTGGAATGCGGTATGTATGCCCCTTCAGCAGTAAACTGTCAGCCGTGGCATTTTATTGTTATCGATGAAAAGGAGTTGTTGCAGAAGATGAGTGAGATCCATCCCTATGCTTCTATGTTGCCGGGTGCTGCAGCGGCTATTTTGGTTTGTGGAGATGAGAACCGGGCACATACAAAGGACTACTGGCCGGTAGATTGTGCCGCAGCTACGGAGAATATTTTGCTGGCCGCACACGGAACAGGACTGGGCGCGGTCTGGCTGGGAATTTATCCCCGGGAAGAACGGATTGAAGCCTTTACCAAACTTTTTTCATTACCGGCACATATTCATCCGTTTTCACTGATTTCGCTTGGTTATCCCGCAGAGGAGAAGAAGAAGCGCACCGACCGTTTTGATACAGAGAAAATCCATTATAATAGCTGGAAATAAAATAATTTTAATTAGTATGCTTATTCAACTATGAATTATCAGGAAGCGATTGATTTTATGTACAGCCAGTTGCCCGCATTTCACCGGATTGGCAAGGCAGCTTATAAAGCCAATCTGGACAATACACTGGCACTGGACGAATATTTTGGTCATCCCCATCATCGTTTCTGCACGATTCATGTAGCCGGGACCAATGGAAAAGGCTCGGTGTCACACATGCTGGCCGCTATATTACAAGCCGCCGGTTATAAAACGGGGCTCTACACTTCGCCTCATCTGAAGGATTATC
>DASQZP010000883.1:0-2632 GCA_035638655.1 Bacteroidales bacterium | reverse complement strand
AATCGTCATTACTCCATAACCAGGCTGTACCACCAACTACCTTCCCTTCTTCCAGGGCTGCGAAAGCGGCATTTTTGTCTTTGATATAAGTACCATCGCCTGTATTTGCCTTACTTTTGTGCCCAATCTGCACATTTATCCCTTTCTCATTTCCTCTTTCAACAGCTTTATCCAGCAGGGTTCTGATTACTTTATGACTTACGGCTGTTACTCCTGTCTTTTTTCCTCTCTTAACAAGTTCAGCTATCAATCCACCACCAAGATAGGTCTTCCCGGTTCCGGGAGGTCCCTGAACAGGGAGAATGCCTTCATTCAGATCCAACATGGTTTGTATGGCATTTTCTTCCATTAATTGTTTTGAATTCAACTGTAAGGTCTCTGAATTCATTAACCGCGGGGCATATTTTAATAATAAATCCCGGCCTGCTCTGTAAGGGCCATCGCCATCAATGCCATAATCAATCACCGACTGGATAAAATGGAAAAAAGATGGTACCAATCCCTGGTTTGAAACAATGTCTTTAATAAATAAAGCATGGGGATGGTTACCTTTTTGGTCAAGTCTTTTTTTAATATCAACAATATTATCTTTTAACGAGAAATTGTGGATCGTGCCAATAATACTGCCTTGTGGTTCATATAATTCTTTTCCTTTTTCAAGAGATATTTCCTGGGGAGGATAAGAATACCGGTCGATGGGTGCTCTTTTTGACTCGGGGAGTGTTTTAATATAACGTAAATCATATATTCCTTTTCGTTCCTCAAGAAGTTCATGCGGCTCCAGTTCTTTTAAGCGAAAAAATTCCCACCAGGCACTGCGCATTTCGCGGCGATAGAATTCAACCTGGTGGGCCAGCAACCATTTTGCTTTATCTTTATTGTCCCAATCTGCAGGATCCTCGGGCAATTCGCCCACAAGTTTTCCGTACAGCATGCTGGCCTGGTTCTCTTCTTCTGAAATATTTTCTGAGGCATCGCCTGTTTTTTCTTCCGGTCTTTCCAGGGATATCCCGTCTGTAATCTGCTCCTGGTATATTTGTTCGATCCAACTATGTAACGCTTTCGTGGCCTCGCAATCATCCTTGTTGTACAATTCAATCAGCTCCAGGTCTTGATCAGGCAGTCCGGTAAAATCTTTAAAATCAAGTGCTATTGACATTTGCCGGCGGGCTTCACTTGCCATTCTAAGATTGGCTTTTCGTGTATACCCTGTAAATTGTTCGATATCCTTGAGTGAGTAACTTTCAACGCTGGCAATTAAAGTTTCCTTGATAACAGCAAACAAATCAATAAATCTTTCCGATCGCAACAGCCGGTCAACTTCTTCCTCAAATACTGCATGTCTCGAAGCCAGACGTTTTATGGCCGATGGCTCATACGGGGCATAATGATAGATATGCATGTCAGGAAATGATTTCCACCGGGTCAAAGTAAATTCCATAAATTGTATAAATGCCTCTTTCTCTTCTTTCCTGGTTTTTGCCCAAAAACCTTTGTACTCTTGTGCATCACTGGCATTTCTAAGGCTGATACCCAACAGATATTCCAGACCGCCTTCTTCATAGAAATGGTCCCCTTCAATATCAAAATAAATATCTCCTTTGGAGGGTTTTGGCAAGCGATTCAACCCTCTTTGCGGCATTACAGGTAATAGTTCATAAAGCAATTTATTTTCTTTTCTCCCTTTCAATTGGATTTTAGCCTGATCATGAATTTTTTTGTAGGTTTCCTCATTTCCCTTTGATGGTTTTGATCTAAAGGGTTTTTCTTCACCGGCATAAGTCTCCAGTGTTTTTATCCCTTGTTCCTCAAGCTCTTTGAGCTGATTGGAGCGAATACCGGCTACCAGTGACAGGTGATCATCATCATGCCACTTTTGGTTACAATCTTTCCACCACCGGCAGGTATCACATTTAGCTACCGGCATTGGGTATGTGTCTTCCGGTTTAGCTTCTAACGTGTGAATAAACTGTTTTTTGACGAAACGATAATAGGCTTCAAATTCAGGATACCGATACTGGTCAGCAGAAAAAGCTTCCCCGGGTTTAATTACATATAAATTCTCCGGGATCCTGCCCTGCAAATTGCCCAGGAGATCAGCATACAGGCAAAGCTGCAACACCGTTCCTGCTTTGGTTTCGGCAGCCAGCTTTGTATCTTCTATTTCATAATGATAATTACCCAGCGTACTTTCTCCGGGAACCTTTTTTAAAACATCAGCAATGCCTACCCATCCATCTTTTTCAAAGCGGGCCTGGGTGATTATATCAACTCCCTCCTTCATAGCCTGCAGCGTTGATTCGCCTGAATGGCCGTCTAATTCACGAACACAAAGATCCTGGAATTTTAAATGATTCACATAAGCCTGTTCATGTTCAATTCCTTTTTGTTGAATTAAAGCCAATGCCGGATTTTTCCAGTCAGGTGGTGGTATCTTACCCAATACTGTTTGTCGGTCTAATTCAGTAAGATGTTTACATCCAAGATAATTTACCAGATCCGATGCAGAATACCTGATTGATTGATTTTCTCTTTTCATATTTTTTTTTAAAAATATATTGATCATCTGTTTTCCATACCCTTGAATCTACTTTCAATTCTAATTTTGAGTCTACTCCGAAAAGCCAATACC
>DASQZP010000882.1:0-3015 GCA_035638655.1 Bacteroidales bacterium | reverse complement strand
GATAAATAACCAGAAAGAGGTTTAAATTCTAATTCTTTTTCGATTAATTTAATATTATTCAATATATCTTCAGCCTGTACATGAATAATCCGGCTAAGATTTTCATTAAAATTTTCAGGAAACTGTTGTATATCCTTAAGGTATGTATGATGATGAAAAATAACATATAAACCTATAAGTGCAAGTTTTGAATCTGTTTGTTTAAGAAAATTATAAGCAACTATTCCTCCAATTCTGGCATGTTGTTTTAACAGATAATCAACATGTTCATTTTTGAGCAGATAATTCTGGAAATAGGTTGTGTATTTGCCAAAATCGTGAAATTTAATAATTGTTTCTATGAGCTTCTTGAAATCAGAAGCTGATATATCAAAATCTGGTTCATCTGATAATGAACTAATAGCTTTTTTAATAACACCTTGGGTATGGGCTGAAATTTCCTTTGTCCCATTGGTTTTCCCTTCTTTAGTTGTTTTACTATGAGAATAAAACATCATGCATCCATAAATTGTATATTAATAACTTCTTCAGGCAATCGTAATTTGTAACAAGGCTTTGTAATTTTTACTCTCAGTGGATTAGGGGTAACGGAAAAAATAAGTTTATTCATCTTTTGTACTTCACGATTTTTATTGGCAACAAAATCTCCCGGCATCATGTCTTCTTCAACAAAATTATAGCTATCAAAATCATCTTTGTTGAACTTAAGATCACTAACATGGTCAACAGGAATTGCTGAATTAATTAAAATAAAATCATCAGAATTTACATTTTCGATAGCATTCTCTTTAATGAGACCTATGTCTGAAATGGTTGCATTAAAATTGGCAGTTCCCATGGTGATATTAAAAACTGGGTGTTTATTCAGGAAGTGTTCTTTAATTTTATCAAATGTGCTTCCATTATTTTGTACAGGAGTAATAAACACCTGATAAGCAACATTATCATTACGAATATCCCAACCACTGATGAGTTCAAATGGTGTTTGTATTCTTCCTCCTTCTCCTCTGAAATCAGAAGAAAACTTTTTTGACATATCTCCAAGGTTTTTAATGCTGAGGAAATTTACACGATGGAAGCTCTTTTTAAGTGGAGTTAATACTCTAATACCAAAATGAATATTTTCGGAAGAAAGAATCTCATAATAATAATCTCTTTCCAAACCCATGAAGGAAGCAACCATTCCCATCAGAGTAGTTCTGGGGGGAATGGTAAAACTAAATGCCGTGTTATTGGCATAATATTTTCTGAAATGCGCAAATTTGCCGGTTATCTTAAAACTTAAAATTTCCATATAGCATTATAATGATAAATTTATATCGGCAGCAGTTTTAATAATGACCTCCTTGATTTTTTTATTTTCTCCTTTATTTTCTTTTAAAAGAGTTATAAGACGATCAAAACTCATATCAATATCACTGAATTTTCTAATTTCTTTTTCAGTTTTATTTTCAATTGGTTTTACATCAACATAATTCCTCAGATCCCCAAATTGTCCGTTTGATGTGCCCTCATTATATACCACTTCAAGATAAACCTTAGGATATTGATTGAGCTTTGACCTGGTTGGATTTGCGGGAATACTTTCCCAGATAGATTCCCGGAATGTATCAATATCCTCAATATTTAGACCTGTTACTTTAGCCATATTGGCATTAATAGTCCCGTTAAATCCTAACAGACTGTAATGTACCCTGTAATCCTTACCAAAAGTACTGCTATCATCATTCATGATGGTAACTATTGAATTGGAATCCATTAATTCAACTTTATTAAATGAATATCCCCAGTTTAACTGTATTGGTCCTGTGTATGCTTTTGTAAATCCCCCAACGGCAAAAGCACTCCCGAACATTCTGATATCAATGAATTTTTCCTTAACAAGGTATGCCAGTAATTCATAATTCACATCTTTATGGTTAAAACCTTTTTCAGTGATTGCCTTCAATACTTTATCAGTATCATTATTATTCTCTTTTATGATCTTTTGATATATTTCAAGAGCCTTATGATTTTGTTCAAAAGCTTTTGTCAACTCGGAAGGATCCTCAATAGTTCTCTTTACAACAGCTTTTAATTTACTATCCACGCTAACTTTTGAGTTGCCTTCCATATCAACAAAAATTTGTTCAGAATCACTCTTAGATTTTATATAATCGCGGATATATCGTTTCACTCTTGTATCTGTTACAAGATTGGTGCTGGTATCGTAATCCATTCTTGGTTTGTTTTCCTGATCAGGATCGCCATTGGGATTGCATTGAATGGCTTCAAAGATGAATAAAAAGTCGGAAGAATTTTTAATAGTTACTTTCATTGTAGTATTTTTTACATGTTTAATTTTTAAGAATCTTGAGTTTCATTATTTTCCAGATTATCTGCTTCTTTTTTCGATATACCAAAAGAATAGCCAGTAAGCAAAAAGAAAACGGCCTCCTGGGGATTCATTTTCCAGCTGTTGTAGTCGAAGAGTTCACTGAATGATCTATCCAGAAAAATTACACTCCCAATTCTGCTGTATTGCTTTGCTTTTTCAATCAGAGAAATTCTTAATCTTTGGATGGCATCCTTGTCCATTCCATTAAAATTAACTTTTTCAATAACGGTTTTCTTTTTCCCTTTTTGAATAAACTCTACTGAATTCAGCATGCGCCCTAAGTAAAACATTGCCTGCTGTGGTTTATTCAATTGCATTTGTGCAAAAAAATCATGAATTGCTTTTTCATATTTGTTTGCAGTTTCCTGTAATACTTGATTATTTTCTTCGTTCATATCAATTAGATTTAATTTTTTGAGTACCTGAAAGAAAGCAAGATATTTGAACACACCATCCCGAATGCTTTTTGAAAGATAGTCCCGGGAAGAATTTGCAATGTTTTCATAGCTGTTATATCTTTCATAATAATGACATAAAACAAACTCGCAGAAATATTGAAAAAGAATATCTTTATCAACTTTACGATTTTCAAGGATTGTTTTGAATAATTCGAGCGCTTTATTTTTATTCCCTTGCCT
>DASQZP010000881.1:0-2717 GCA_035638655.1 Bacteroidales bacterium | reverse complement strand
AAGGTGTTTTTGAAATTAAATTTAAATATCACCTGGTTGATTTCTTTCTGCCTGTAAAGATTAAAATCATCCAGCTGGAAAGCAAATGTGTCTGCCATAGCCAGATTTCGTGTGTACCCAAATAATGGGAGCACCAGGTTGACTTTTGCAGAAGCCTTGCTTTCCGGTGTTACTGAATTCTCCACTGTATCGCCATCAGGGTTAGTGCTGGCTTTTGCTGAAAACGTCATACGTTCCGGAACCTGGTCCAGTATATCTGCCAGGTTTGAATTGTTATTGTTTATTTCTATACTGTCTTTTACAAGTGTACCTGGCTTATCAGCTGAAGGATAGGCGATTGGCCAGGGATTCTGCTCATCAGGCACACCGGATCCTGTAAGCTGCCGATTTCTTTCGTATCGTGTTGCAAAGGAGATGGTATTAAAGGACACATCCATCGGGATGCCATAGGAATTTTCTGTAATGATCTTCAACCGGGGATCTTCAAAGTGAAAACTTCCAGCCGGAATGGGCTGGTAGAAATCTACCACGAAATAATTTTGTCCCAGGTCAATATCATGCTGGCCCAAATATCCGTATACAACTTCCCAGCTCACAATGTTGAAGTCCAGAGAAAATTCACTGATGGTTTCTCCGGGGTTGATTGTTTCATGCAACGTATCTGTAGTTTCAATAATAAAAGGCAGTAAATTATTCTGGGGATCATTTTTTGTCAGGTTAATGTTATACTTACTGTCGTCCCGGTATTCCATGGCTCCTGTGAGGGCAAAGTCATTCTCAAAGGGTGAACCGTTTCGGGTAACAGTGGGGAATTGCACAGAAATTGTTCCTCCAGCTTTTTTTGAAGCATTTGAATTGGCATCAACCGTGAAAATTACATTTTCAATTTTATTGATGATCTGGTCACTCCCTGCTTCTGTTAATCCCGGCAGGTAAATCGTATCTGCTTTTTTAAAAACTGCTCCGGAATTCAAGGATTGTGGAGTATCATTAATAAACGTTCCTTCATAATGAACCTGCCGGAACACTGGAAATTCATTTCCGGGTACGGAATATAAATTACTGCTGTAATAGAAAGTGAGCAAGCCATTTGCATCAGGGCGGAGACTGCCGTTTGGAGATCCTTTGACCAGGGAATGAAGATCCAGATTCAAATATCCTACCGGGGAAGCAGCACCAGGTGTGAATTCAGTTGAGGTGTTCAGTTTGTTTACATCAAATGTTTCCTTAACGCATGAATGCAGCAATATAAAAGATGCAAGCAGAATAGTTCCCCGAAATGTATTTTTAATTACGGTTCTCATGATAATGATTTTAACGGCGCACACTCATATAACGTACAAGTTATTGAATAATTTTGTGTTACACTATTATATTACAGGTGTTTTCCATTATTAAGGCTGTCATTTTGATCAGTTCAAAAACAGGGATGACCAATCTGTAAAAGACAGGCCTCAAAATATGTCTTAGTTTTATTTCCGGTTAAAACAAAACTGCAGGGTGATTGTTTTTTATGTTTATATGTATTAACAGGCATTTTATTTCATTTGCAAAACATACGGGAATTGCTTCCGTTGAATATTTATTGTCTCTAAAATCTGATACTGTATGTTTAGAAGGAACATTTTTATTTCTTTTTTTCTGATAATGCTCTTCAATGGCGCCAATGCGCAAATTATCAATGTGGAAGCCAATCGTTTGCCGGAAGATTCCCTGGGGTGGAAAGGGCTGGTAACTACAAACTTCTATACCAATAAAAACACTTCAGTTCAATACAGCCTGGATGCCGGTTCGAAAATTCAATACAGAAAAGGAGCATCATTGTGGTTGAGTCTGAATCATGCCCGTTTTTTGTTTAAAAATACCGATCAACTCGAAAATCAGGGATACCAGCACTTCAGGTATAACTATATTTGGACAGATCTGATAACCTGGGAAGCCTTTACACAATTCCAGTTTGACCAGGTGCTAAGAATCGGATTCCGAGGATTGATCGGAACAGGGCCCAAGTTTAACCTGGTTCGAAAAAAACACACTAAAATAGCAGTTGGGACATTGTATATGTTTGAACATGAAAAAGAGCAGGGCAATGATATTATTCATAACGATCACAGGATTAGCGCTTACCTCTCATTGAGTTGGCACCTACTGAAACAACTTTATGTACAGAACATAACTTACTATCAGCCTGTCATTGATAATTTTTCTGATTACAGGGTTTCTTCCGGAACAAACCTGACACTTGATATTAATTCAAAATTTTCATTCAATACAGGAGTAAGTCTTAATTATGATTCATCTCCTGTTGTTGATCCTAATATTGAGAAATTTACCTATACAATTAGCAATGGGATAATTTTTAAGTTTTGATCAAGATGGGTATGATTTTTAAACTTCAGACATAAATAATTAAAAAGGACTGTCCTTTAGAGACAGCCCTATCTATATCATTTAAAAAGATTCTTTAATCTTCCAGAACAAACTGGGTTGTACCGATCAGATTTCCTTCTGAGAAAATGTCAACAGTATATGTACCGGCTATTAGTTCATCATTATTATCCCAGTAAATACACATATCCACATCCTTGTTTTCATATTCAACCTGCCGTTTGGCCGAATAAACAATTTGTTCTCCTTTATATTCAAACAAATTGGTAGCAGCCGAAGTAAGTACCATATCATCAGGACGTATGATACGGATATAGACATCCTTGGTA
>DASQZP010000880.1:0-4092 GCA_035638655.1 Bacteroidales bacterium | reverse complement strand
ATAAGTACCATCCCTTAGTGCGATACCACTTAATGAAGCAAAACTGTAACGATATCCTTCTTCATACAGGTTGGTAAAAGTTAATCCCAGGTCAGCTTCTTCGGCACTTGTAAGGCCTTCGGTTGTGATGTTGACATCATACACCGGTTTGGCCTCAAATGCCAGGTCAACTGACGCATCAGCCTGACCGATCCTGATTGTATCGTCAGGCAGGTAGTAATCATTTACACCGGATGCAGAAATGGTATAAATGGAATTTGGTTCCAGTTCCACCGAATAAGTAGCTGCATTGGCGTCGATTACCGGTTCAGGAACAAAGATCTTACCGGCTGCCGGATCGGGTGTGAAACCAAGGCTCAACGCTGAAATATTGTTCCCCAGACCGGTTATGCTGCCGGTAACCGTATAAAGTTCAACTTTCACGATGGTTACATCATGCGTCGTAGTTGATTTGGTAACTTCGAGTGAATTTCCGTTGCTGATGATGAATCCGTTTGCATCACTCAGACTGAGCTCATAGGAATACCCGGCAGGCAGTTTAACACTGTAGTTACCGCTGTTCATGGTTGCCGTCCAGGATTTACCAACCTCATTGGTAAACACAACGGCGTACCCTGACGAGATACCGGAAGCCTGACTAAGGTCCAGATTACCGGTAAGTGTCACATAATCTGCATCTTTCCTGTAAACACGATAATAACTGGGTTTGCCCTGGTCATCAAAGATATGGTAGGTTCCCTCCTGTTGTGCTACAAAATGCAGCGTAACAAGGTCGCTGGTCATATCCATCACATCTGTCTGAGCCGCAGGATCACCCACATACTGGAAATTAAGCCTGCCACCGGCATCTGTTTTGGTGACAAGTGTTATCTCATCGTCCTCCCCGAGGGAAAGACTCAGGTACCTGCTTGTGTTGGCTGCAGAATTTACATAGATGCGTCCGGTATAGCCGGTAACACTTGCTATATTCTCATCATAGCGGGTAATGTCGGTGTTTGTTGTACGTAACCGGTCATTGCCACCACCAACCCAGCTCAGTTTGCCAGCACTGAATGAAGGCAATACATTTCCGCTGCTGCCGGGAGTAACAGACGCATCATACCATGAATTGATGATATCAACGGTAAGCAGGTTGTTGTATTCGGCAGTATCCAGTTGTTCGGCACCAAAATCCCAGACATCGGTCCTGGAGGAGGTGGCTGTTTGTGCCTGAATCATGCAAAGATTCAGAATGAAACCCGTGATGATCAGGTTTAATTTTTTCATCATAGTAGTTTTTAATTTTAGTTACTTTCTACAACTGTCAGACACCTTATCGGTCTTTTAAAAAGTGCAGTAAGCTTTAAAAGCATTCTGCCCGCTAATATATTCCAGACAAGGTGTCTGACAGTTTTGTCCTTTTTCAGTTAGAAATCCTTTTTTAATTGGCAATTCATTGCAACTGTCAGACACCTTTCAGCTTGCAAAAAGATGCAGGTATTTTTTAAGCTTTCCTGTTCGCTTTTTATTTCCGGCAAGGTGTCTGACAGGTTAATTTTTCATGAGAATAAAATTATGCTGAAAATGCCGGCAGGAGGTGGATATATTGTCGTATTTGAATATAAATTCTGCCGGAAAATATTTTATTGCATCAGAAATCTATGCAATCTTTCTCGATTTTCGGGGTTGAAACATTGGGAGATAACTTTACAGGAAAGAATAATTTGTTCTCATAACGGCATTTTACTAAATTGCGTCAGGTACATGACGTAATTATGAAATATCTGCATGGGAAACTTTCTGATAAAATCCTGAACAAGCTGAAGTTCAGAAAAATTTTAATAATTTTCGGGTTAAGGAGAACGGTAAAACAATGCTGGTTAAATATTTACTAAAAAAATGGATGATTTGGTTCTTTACCTGAATGGTTGGGATGTTCATATTTATGGCCGGCCTGAAATACAAAAATGCAATAAACTGCCGGGAATTGTGCAGTTACTGAAGTATTTTATAATTTTGTAACTTACTGAAGCTTTTATTTTAATCAAAAACCTTCAGGATTTAAATATTCTCTACTCTAACTGTCAGACACCTTATTAGATTTTTTGAAGTTTATGGTAATGTTCAAAGTTATCTTGCGGTAATTAATATCATAGAGGTGTCTGACAGTTTGAATAAACTAATTCATTAACGTTTTCCAATAAAATTCTGCATAATTTTTACCTATTACTTCTTCCCCAACTTCAACAACCTGATCATACTCGGAAAAACAATCAGCAGCAAGGGCAGCGCAACCAGGAAACCGCCGATCACGGCAATAGCCAAAGGCTGGTGCATCTGTGCTCCGGCACCTATTCCTAACGCCAGGGGCATCAGGGCAATAATAGCACTAATAGCTGTCATCAGATTGGGGCGTAATCTTGCAGCAAGGGCAGCATTCAATGCTCCACGCTGATCGTGAGTCTCGATGGCAGTTTTAAATCTTTGATAGGTAAAAACGGCATTCTCTGCAATAATACCCACGATCATGATGATTCCCATATAACTTCCCACATTCAGTGGTGTGTGTGTGATATATAAAGCAACCACCGATCCTCCAATACCTAATACCGCAAGTATCAGGATAATAACAGCAATTTTCACTTCCCTGAAAAGAATCATTTGCACGAAGAAAACAAGTAAAGAAGCCAGAATAAGAATTGTCATCAGGTCTTTAAAGGACTGTTGCTGTTCAGCATAAGCCCCTCCGTAGCGCACTCCATATCCTTTGGGAAAGTTCATGGTAGCATCAATCTGATGCCGGATATCTTTCATCACACTGCCCAGGTCACGACCCTCCAACCGGGATGTAACCGCCACAATTGGCTGTAGGTTTTCTGCGTCCTGTTCAGCTACCCCTTCATCCACCTGAATATCACTTACAGATGAGAGTGGGACAGATAAACCTGAAGAAAGCAAAACGGGCAATTTACTGAGCTCATCAGCTGTTCTGTAAGGGCCACCGGGATAGATCATGCGTACCGGCGTGAGTTGGTGTTGATCAACAACCGATCCCAATATTTGTCCTTCAGTAGCTGTCTTAAGCTGATATTGTAAGTTGCCGGGATTGAGACCATATCGTGCAAGGCTTGTATTATTGGGTTTTACAGAGATATTTGGCCCGGCAATGACTATACCGTCGAACACATCTGCTGTGCCGGGCACTTTTTCTACTATTCCGGCTATTTGAGTGGCATATTCTTTTAATTTGTTCCTGTCCGGCCCAAATACTTTTATTTCTATTGGTTGAACTGATGACATCAAGTCGCCCAGCATGTCACCAATTACCTGACCGAAATCGACCTGCAGCACGGGAAGCTGGTTTTCGATCTTTTGCCGTATTTCAGCAATTACCTCACTGGTAGAACGTTTCCGCTTATCGCTCAATGTGATCAGGTAATCCCCCCTGTTGGGTTCAGTGATAAAAAAACCCAATTGGGTTCCGGTTCTTCTCGAGTAAGAAACCACTTCCGGCACACTGAGCACAATACTGTCCACCACGGTAAGCATTCTGTCGGTCTCTGAAATAGAGGTTCCCGGAGGAGAATTGTAATCAAGCACAATGGATCCTTCATCCATCTCAGGGAGAAAACCGGTTTGAAGTTTGGGCAGCACATATATGCCCGATAGAATAACCAAAACCACAAATATCAATGATATCCAGGCATGGCGAATAAAAAAATCAATCCAAAGTTTCTTCTCGCTATGTTTAACCTGCCTGACCCTGGTGGGAATAAACCGTGCAATCCAGATATAAAAAACGGGCAGGATTATGGCAGTAACGATAAACGAACTGGTCAAAGTAATGATCATGGTATAAGCCATGATTTTGAAATATGCCCCGGCCACCCCGGACATCAGGGAAAAAGGGATAAAGATCACAATGGTGCTCAACGATGAACCAACCATCGAAGGAAAAAGATACCGGATCGCTTTACGGCTGATCTTAAAGACGGATATATCAGGCTCTTCCTCACGACTTCGGTGAATCTGCTCAATAATCACAACGGCATCATCTATAATAAGTCCAATTGCGGCTGCTATGGCTCCAATGGTCATGATATTAAGTGTATA
>DASQZP010000879.1:0-3027 GCA_035638655.1 Bacteroidales bacterium | reverse complement strand
GCTGGTGGTTTGGCTATTGTTGGTACGGAAAGGCATGAATCCCGAAGGGTCGACAGGCAGCTCCGTGGTCGTGCAGGACGTCAGGGTGATCCGGGTTCTTCGCAGTTTTTCGTGTCACTTGAGGACGACCTCATGAGATTGTTTGGTTCCGACAGGATATCCGGTATGATGGGGCGTTTGGGACTCAAGGAAGGTGAGGTAATTCAACACTCTATGATTACCAAATCGATTGAGAGAGCTCAGAGAAAAGTTGAAGAGAATAACTTCGGTATTCGTAAGCGTTTGCTCGAATACGACGATGTAATGAATTCCCAGCGTGAAGTGATCTATAAGAAACGTCGGCATGCTTTGTATGGTGAAAGACTTGGAGTGGATATTGCCAATATGATGTATGATGTCATTGAAACACTGGTTACACAGTACCATGGCTCCACCGAATTCGATGAATTCAATTTTGAACTGATCCGTAGCCTTTCCGTTGAAGCACCATTTGGTGAACAGGAATTTCTGAAACTGTCTGCCAGCGAAATCACAGAACAGTTGTATAAGCTGATTATCAAAGCATATAACCGTAAAGTGGAAACTATCAGCAAACAGGCATATCCTGTTATCAAGGATGTTTACGAAAAGCAATCCAAGATATATGAAAATATAGTAGTTCCTATTTCTGATGGCAAGAGAGTCTTCCAGATCCTTACAAATCTGAAAAAATCATATGAGACAGAAGGTGAAGAGCTTGTACGTTCGTATGAAAAGACCATTATGCTGGCAACCATTGATGAAGAATGGAAAGAGCATCTGAGGGAAATGGATGAATTGAAACAATCCGTTCAGAATGCTTCTTATGAACAGAAAGATCCACTGTTGATCTATAAATTTGAATCATTTGAGCTGTTCAAATCAATGGTTGAAACGATTAACAAGGATGTTGTCTCTACATTGATGAAAGGGCATATTCCGATCCGTGATTCAAGTGGCGTTAAGAATGCACAAGCACCGAAGCGTCTTGATTTGAGCAAGTATGAAACGAGTAAAAGTGAATACAATCCCAAATATCAGGATTCAGGAACCAGTGCCGACCAAAACCAGCAAAACAAAGTACAGCCTGTAAGGGTTGAGAAAAAAGTGGGAAGAAATGATCCCTGTCCTTGCGGAAGTGGCAAAAAATATAAAAACTGTCACGGTAAAGTAACAGTCTGATAAATACTTATCAAATTCTTTATAAAAGAAAGCGCCGGTTTTACACCGGCGTTTTTCGTATATAATGTCATCAATGAATATAACTGGATTTCACTAACAATATTAATGTTTAAAATGCCATCCTGAGAGCAGGGAATTCCATTAATTGGAAATATTTTCAAGCTGAAGCTCACGTGTAGAAATTTCGCGCATTTCAACTTTTCTGATCTTTCCGGTAACCGTCATTGGAAATGAGTCAACAAATTTAATCAGGGAGTTCCAAGATATGGAAAGGCAATTCCAACAAGTCCTTAAATTCTTCTCCGGCTTCTTCATTATCTTCATCATCCATTGGTACAAGCCATTTAATTTCAACGTCCTTACCTTCCTGGAACATTTTGTCAAGCTTAAGCATGATTTCCAGGATAAGTTTGGAAGAGGCAGTATTAAAATAGGTTAATTTGAAAATAAAGATGGTTTTAGGGTTTGGAGATTTGGAATATTCATCAAGCCAGTTAAGGATTGGCTCATAGAATTGATTTACATTTTCAGGTAGAGACCGGCCAATAATTTCAAAAATTTCATTTTCAGCATCCAGGATAATGCCGGGTGTATCATCTGTTGCTCTAAGTTTTAATACCTCCATTTGTCTCGGCTTATTTGTTCTGCTCAATATAACTCATAAATTGCATAAACACAAATAAAATGGATTGTCCTGATTAGTCGGCAATTAAGGTAATTATGCAATTTAACAAGTACGCATCATTACAAAGGTATTTGAAAAATATTCAAGGACAAAAAAACTTTTTAACACTAAAGATTTTTACCGGGTAATATTCCTCACCAATTATTGCCGGACAATTATGTCTTTTGCCGATTTTCTTTGTTTTTCATGCCTGTTAATATCAGCCTGATCGGATGGATAAACAAGAGGCAGTATTACGACGGGTTCAATATTTTCAGGCAGGTTCAGAATTTGCCTGCATTTTTCAGGGTCAAAGTTGCAAATCCAACAGGTAGCCAGTCCCAGGTCAGTTGCCTGAAGCGTCATATGATCCACTGCAATGGCAACATCAATGTCAGCATGGTCTTTACCGTCTGAAGCACGTTTCCAGCTTTTCTCGTGATCGGCGCATGCTACAATTACTATCGGGGCATCTTTTAACCATTCACGGTGATAGGCTTCCGCAATGCATAACACAGATTCGTGACCTTCAAAAACATAAAACTTCCAGGGTTGTTTATTTGCAGCACTCGGAGCTACTCTGGCAGCTTCCAGCACTTTTTTCAACTTCTCTCTTTCAATTGGACGGGGTTGATAATGCCGGGATGAGTATCTCTGTTTTGCCAGTTCTTCAAATTGCATATGATTGTTATTTTGTTTGTTGCAAAATAGTAAATTTAGTGAAACAGTGATCAGAATTTATATAAATTCAATATGTCCTAAAACTATAACTCAAGGTCAATCTTTTTGTTCGACAGTAATGATGTGTAACGAACCATTGTATTCATAATGAACCTGTAAGCTATATATATCACATATTTTTTTAACTATGGCCAGCCCAAGCCCCATGGATCCGGATGAGTTGGCAGATTGCACAAAACGGTTGAAGAGTTTTTCAGGCGATACAGTTAAAGCCGGGCCGGTGTTGGAAATGCTCAATTTATTGCTGGCACTGACAATATTAATATTTCCATTATCAATGTTGTGAATTATCGCATTTTTAATCAGGTTGGTTACCAGGATATCAGCCAGTGTTTCATCCATCTTCATCACAAAATCGGTGTTGAAGTCCTTGTGAATTGTCAGTTTGCGCGACTGTATATGCTCTTCAAATAAATTCAGTT
>DASQZP010000878.1:0-6151 GCA_035638655.1 Bacteroidales bacterium | reverse complement strand
GAAATAAATAAGCTTATCAAGTAATTTGGTAAGTGTTTTTCCGAAATCTTTAATGTCATCAAACAAATTTATTACCTGTGATGAAAAAAATGCAATGATACCAGCAATGATTAAAAATACCAGTATGTATGAAATTATTATTGATATGATTCTGGGAATCCTATGTTTCTCCAGAAAATTACATACCGGATATAACAATAAAGAAAAGATCCCACCAAATACAAGAGGTATCAGGATGTTTCTTCCCAGATAGACCAACGCAATAATAAAGGTTATAATAACCAATATGTTAACAGTTTTTGACAGATTAATATTTAATCGCATCGCTTATATCATTAATTTAAAGGTAATGGCTTGTTTTTTTGGAAATGATAAATAGTTGTTTTTCACATTAAACAACTGTCATAAAGATCTGGGGCAATTTCCCGACCAAAAAGTCTGAAAAGAGATGCTTTTTTAGTAATAATGGCATATCCATTGGGTTCTGAACTTATTCCCTTTTGTTGTTTTCTGGAATCAACCACAGGATGTATATCTTTTTCCACAGTGCGTGTTTAAAGTTGAACAAAATTCCACAAAGCTTTGTTTATTATATGTGTAAAAATCAAACAATTTACTTTCTCAGGCAGTTTTCCTGTTTAAATTTTTCTAAAAACTTATGCTGGCAAGGTTTTTTCGGTACCATTGTTAGCTTTTAAAACTAAAAAAATATTAACCATAAAAAAACTTAAAAATTATGAGTAAATCATCAACAAATGCATTACTTGGATTTATTGCCGGTGCCACAGCCGGAGCTGCATTGGGTGTATTGTTTGCACCGGAAAAAGGATCTAAAACCAGGAAGAAAATTAAAAACCAGGCCGATAAGATTGGAGAAGATGTAAAGGATACATTGTCTTCCAAAATTGATGACCTGAATGATTATGTCGGAGAGTTTGTTAATGAAGCAAAAACAAGATTTAGTAATCTTGAAGATAAGGTCAAAAAGGAAGCTAAAGATGTAAAAGAAAAAGCAACCAAATAAACTGACCAATGAGTGATAAATCATTATCAAAAAATGTAGCAGAAATTTTTGACATTATCAGAGGATACCTGACTGCCAGAATTGACTTGTGGAAACTAACTCTGCTGGAGCGAATCTCACTGATTGGATCCTTTTTTATTTCTTCAGTCATTTTGATTTTGATTGCAGCATTTGGCCTCCTGTTTTTTTCATTTGCTTTCGCATTCTGGTATGGGAATAATTATGGGGATCTTGCAGCCGGCTTTCTCATCATAACCATTGTATATGTGGTAATTGGCATTCTGTTTTATTTACTGCGTAAGGCACTTATTGTAAGGCCGGTGATCAGAAGTTTGTCTGCAATTATTTTTGCTGAAGATGAATTTGAAAAAGCCGAAAAGGAAAATGAAAAGAAATCCTGAAAGAGACTACCACTCCATTGAGGAAATTCGCTTTGCAAGAGAGCGTCTCAGGTATCAGATTCTGCTTTATGATGAGCGTATGAAATATTCTACGAAAGATGTCTCTCAGCTTTTTAGTGAGACACTGAAAGATGTTTCTTATGCTTTAAGAAATCGTATCGTAGGATATTCTATTCTCAGGTACGTGATTAGAAACAGAGCAATGGCAAGATTTATGCTTGCCTTCTGGCAAAAATGGAAACGAAGATAATGTCTTTATCGGAGATAAATATACCGGCATATTGAAAGCCTCCAATCAGTAATGGAGGCTTTTGTTGGTTTGAATTATTTCGATTGTCGAATATACTTTGAATTTGCCGGGATCAAAACACTGAAAATTTGCATATTTTTCTGTAAATTGAACTTCCGTGGTACAACTTAATTTTCCCGGATTCTTTTCCGGGAAAAAGTTTACAGCGGTTTTTAAAAGTTTTAATGATAACCATTTATCCGGTAAACATTTTGCTTTATTGATTAAAAAATTCTATGTATGAAAAAGTTACTGATACCTACTGATTTTTCTGAAAAAAGCATCAATACAGCACTTTACGGAATTGATCTTGCCGAAGTACTTCAAAAAGAAGTAGTGCTTGTCAATGTGATTGATTTAAGCCGTTATACGGCTAATTACCAGGAAACTACCGGTGTTGCTCCTTATCTTCCGGACATACGCGACCTGCGTAATGCTTCAGAAAAACAATTTGAAGAACTTATGGCAGTGATTGAGAAGAAAACGGGCAAGAGTAAACAGATTGGAACTGTGATTGAAACTGGTATCTTTGCTGATAAGATCATTGATATGTCTGAGGCAGAAGATACATACATGATTATTCTTACCGGTCGGAGTGAGCACAATTTTCTGGACAGATTCATCAGTGATATGAACCAGGAAATAGTCGAAGATGCCCGCTGTCCTGTTTTTATCGTTCCCCCGGAGGCAAAATTTACCGGCATTCAGAAGATTATTTATGCAACCAATTATCATGAAGCAGATATTGGTTCCCTGGCAAAGTTGAGCGAACTGGCTGAAATCTTTGATGCTCATATCAATGCTTTGCATATTACCCGCGACGACAATTTCAAAAATCAGATCAGGGAACGCGGTTTTAAAAATCTTGTCAGAGAGAAATCTGGCTATACACACATTGATATTACCTCGGTTAAGGGTGACTCTATTATTGAAGATATCGATAAGTTTGCCCACGAGACAAAGTCTGATCTGATAAGTATAATGAAGGAAAACCGGGGATTCCTTGAAGATTTATTTACCAGCAGTTCTACAAGAAAACTGATTATGCATACTAAGCTGCCCGTGCTGGTCTTCCATGAAAAATCTTTTATTAAAAAAGAATAAAATCTTTACTGAATTTATATACTAAATGATGTGTAACGCATTATCCAAAAATGGAAAACTGTTAAATTATCTGATGACTGAATTTAATAGAGTTGGATTACAATGCTATTCTCATCGTGTATTTATTTCAGAGTAATAAAGTTCTTATGCCCGGTTGCCTTTTTTGCTATGGAATTTTGAAACCTAAGTTGCTGAAATGAAAGAAATTTTATCATCACTTACAGATAAACCTAATCCCTTCAGTTCGCTGATAATTCTTGCTGTCGCCGTGGTTGCCGGTATATTGATGTATTTTCTGTTTTTCAGGGTAATCTGGAAGATAATCAGAAAAAGCGGTGATGAAAACATAAAACACATCAGGAGAAGAATTCAGTCCCCGGCTCTGTTTGTTCTCATCACACTTAGTTTAATTATTTCCATGCCCTTAATGCATTTCAATAAGCCTTATGATGGTTATTATCAGCATTTTATTACCTTGTTGATGATCTTCACCATTGCCTGGTTATCCATTAAAGTTGTAACTGTAATTCAATTTGTCATTTTAAAAAATTACGATACAAGCACAAGAAATAATTTACGGGCGCGCAAGGTTGCAACCCAACTAAAGGTATTTCAGCGGATTCTGATCGTGGTAATTGTGCTTATTGCATTTGCAACTGCTTTATTGACTTTTAACAAAATCAGGCAGGTAGGTGTTAACCTGTTGGCTTCAGCCGGTATTGCCGGAATCATCATTGGTTTTGCTGCACAGAAAAGTCTGGGACTGATCCTGGCTGGATTCCAGATTGCAATAACCCAGCCTATCAGGTTGGATGATGTTGTGATTGTGGAAGGTGAATGGGGCTGGATAGAAGAAATTACCTTAACTTATGTGGTAGTCAGGATATGGGATAAGCGCCGGTTGATTGTACCTGTCACCTTTTTCATTGAAAAACCTTTTCAGAACTGGACCCGTGTTTCTTCTGATATTCTTGGCACTGTATTTATATACACCGACTATACTTTGCCGGTGGACAGACTCAGGGAAGAACTTACCCAAATACTTAAGTCTACTTCATTATGGGATGGTAAAGTCGATGTTTTGCAGGTGACCGGTTCAGGTGAAACCACAATGGAATTAAGGGCTTTAATGAGTGCAGTTGATTCTCCAACGGCCTGGGATTTGCGTGTTTATGTACGAGAAAAACTCATTGCATTTCTGCAGCAAAATTACCCCGAGGCTTTGCCAAGAACAAGATTAGAAGTTAAAAATATTGAAAAAGAACATAATTCAGCCTGACAACAAAAACATTTGTACGCTGAGTTGTTAATAAAAACAGATAGTTTAATTAGAGTTTGTCAATAAAGTTAAGTGTCTGGATCAAAATGTTCGACAACGTAGTTATCGGACATTATGGACAGACACTAATTAACCGGGAATATAGATTGTGAAGATCCAAAAGAAAATAAATGAATTTTTGCCACTGCCTGAATGGCTGGAGGAATATTTTATTGAATTGGCCGAGCTTACTCATTTTACAGGAACTGTTTTCAGACAGATCCTGAAAAGGCCTTTTGAGAATAAGGAATTATTGCGCCAGGCTTATGAAGCAGGATATAAATCTCTGCCGCTGGTTGGGATTACCGGCTTTATTCTCGGGCTGGTACTTACTTTGCAATCGCGGCCGGTACTGGTTGAATTTGGAGCCGAAGCCTGGCTGCCGGGAATGGTTTCCGTTTCCATAATACGTGAAATCGGACCGGTGATTACTGCCCTGATCTTCGCAGGGAAAGTAGGGAGTAGTATAGGGGCTGAACTCGGCTCCATGCGGGTTACTGAACAGATTGATGCAATGGAGGTTTCCGGTACCAATCCGGTAAAATTTATTGTGGTTACCAGGGTGCTGGCCACAACCTTCATGTTACCCATACTCGTTTTTTTCGCAGACGCAATCTCATTGTATGGATCCTATATGGCAGTAAACATCAACAGCCGGGTTTCATTATCGTTGTTTTTTAATCAGGCTTTCGATTCTCTTAGTTATTTTGATATTATCCCGGCCACCATAAAAACCGTTTTCTTTGGTTTTGCTATTGGAATTATCGGATGCTTCAAAGGATATTTTTCTAACAGTGGAACCGAAGGTGTCGGCAGGGCAGCAAATTCAGCCGTGGTAACGGCTTCACTGGTGATTTTTGTTATTGATTTGATAGCCGTTCAGATAGCTGAGTTGTTTTCAAATTTGAATAGTGTTTTCTGATGGTGGATAAAAAAGAAAATATAGCCGAAAAAACCAGTAAGGTTGATATCGATGTTCAGGACAATGTGATTGAGGTAAGGAATCTGCAGAAAAGTTTCGGAGACAATCATGTGTTGCGGGATATAAGTCTGAACCTAAGGCGAGGGGAAAACATTGTGATTCTTGGCAAATCCGGAATTGGTAAATCAGTGCTGATCAAATGTATTGTACGGCTTATATACCCTGATGCCGGTGTTGTGAAAGTGCTCGATCACAGTATTCCTGATCTTGATGATGATGAACTCAACGAACTGAGAAAAAAAGTAGGTTATCTGTTTCAGGGAGGTGCCTTGTATGATTCAATGACAGTAAGGGAAAATCTTGCTTTTCCTGTCAGGCGAACACTAATTTCAAAAAATAAAAACGAGGTTGAACGAATGGTCAGGGAAGTACTCGAAAATGTGGGGCTCGAAGAAGCTATTGACAAATTTCCTGCTGAACTTTCAGGAGGGATGAAAAAACGCATCGGACTTGCCCGTACCCTGATTCTTAAACCTGAAATTATCCTCTATGATGAACCCACTACCGGACTGGATCCGGTTACATCAAAAGAAATCAGTGAGTTGCTGTTAGACATTCAAACCAAATATAAAACATCATCTATTATTATTACGCATGATATAAAATGTGCCAGGATGACGGCTAACCGCATCATGGTCCTTCGTGACGGGTTATTTGTGGCAGAAGGGACATATGATGAGCTGAAACAATCAGATGATAAGGAAGTTAGAGCATATTTCAAATAAATAGAAAAAACCTATGAAAAATACAAAAAATCAGAATATTAGACTGGGATTATTCATTACAGTGGGTTTGTTGCTGCTTGTGGTGGCAATCTACCTGCTGGGACGCGATCGGCAGATTTTCGGACATTCTGTTAAGATATCAGCTGTTTTTAAGGATGTTAAAGGGTTGAAGGTCGGGAATAATGTACAGTTTTCAGGCATTACGATTGGTTCGGTGAGTGGTATGAAGATTAAAAACGACTCTGCTATTCAGGTACAGATGTCAATAGATAAGAGGGCTGTTAAATTTCTTAAAGAAGATTCAAAAG
>DASQZP010000877.1:0-3010 GCA_035638655.1 Bacteroidales bacterium | reverse complement strand
TGAGAGCACCGGCGGGGGGCCGATTAAATAATATTGGAATTTTGGGCCCATTCCCGATAGCTATCGGGACAGCTGGTGAGAGCACCGGCGGGGGGCCGATTAAATAATATTGGAATTTTGGGCCCATAGCTCAGCTGGTTAGAGCACCTGACTCATAATCAGGGGGTCGCTGGTTCGAGCCCAGCTGGGCCCACATTTTAAGCCATGTTTTTACGACATGGCTTTTTTTATTCATCAATTTCCATAAAACCAACATATTATTCTTTCAGCGAAGCTTTCATTATCATATCGTTAAAACTCCACAGTCACCTCACTATCAATATTTCTCGCCTCATTCACCAGAGATATGACTACATAATTGTCCCTGACCGTAAAAGAGGATTCAGCATTACTGGCAGAAAGATTCTTAATGGTCATCTGTTTATCTTCCGGCAAGTGCAAAGTAATAGTCATCGTTTCGCCTTCTATCAAACTTGCGTTAAATGATAGTTTATGACTTCTGTCGTCCCAGTTCTCATTTTTAATTTCGAACATACCGCACATAACGTGGCGATTAGTACCAAGTAATTGTGGATAATCCTTCAGTTCTTTTGCCGTATAAACCAAGGCTTCACCTTTGGCTAAATCCCGGATAAAATTTTCTTTTCCCGATAACACGCCCAGGGGCTTTTGATTCCAGAAGTCGAAAAAGATATACTTCTTTCCGGCGTCTAAGCCCAGTGATCCGGTGGTAATCTGATTGCCCGAGATGGGTACTGAAATGGTTTTTGAGGCTTCAACATCACTATTCACCAGGATGATTTGCTTCCAGTCATTGCGAACGTCATAAACGTAAACTTCAGGGTGTTTCTTGCCGGTTAAGAAATCTACCGGTCGGAATGATTTTCCGTTTGGCAATACCGGATAGAATCGCGTTAAATCATGGATCATTTCATCTGTCATAGAACCAAAGCTGGTTCCCAGTTCAATTCTTCCGGATAGTAAGCCAATTAAAGTGAGAAGGGTGCGCCTGTCTTTAGCACTAAGCGCTTTCCCCTCATAATAGAAACTTTTTCCATCGGGATAGTATCTGAATGCCACACCTTGCTTGTACCATCGCAAACCCATTCGTGAAGCCATTTCAGGCTCAAAATGACTGGCATCGGACCAAACTGTTTGTAAATCTACAATGCCTACGGTACAATCCAGCCGGTAAACATTTTCATGTGTCTTATTTCCCAGGATTCTTTCATGAATGTACGCATCTTTGCCCATTCCCTCTCTGCACAATTCATAGAGCTTCCTGTAGGCTGATGTTGTGGTGTAAGTCTTATCGTCAAACCCACCTTCCCAGGCCCATGCTGTTTCAGGATAATCAAATTTAATTCCTTTTACCCCATCGGCACTCAGCCTTTTCCACATAGCGAGCAGATACTTCTGAAAGTCAGGATTTGTATAATCATATCTGATTAGCGGTCTGTGGTGGTAATGGTCTACATGCAGTAATGAAATATCATCATTTAACATCCAGTCTGGATGCGCCAGTGCAAAGTCATTACTTGGCATAGATCCCTGGAAATAAGTAAATACCTGCCCTCCTTTTTTCTCCACTTCAGACGAAAATTTCGAGAAAGTTTCATAGGGTGGCTTCAATGAACCATATTTGGCCCAATGCTCATCATCCCACCATCCCTGTTGGGTATTCCCCTGGTTTTGCTGGCAATAATAATCAGGCTCCAGACGAACCGCCAGTGAAGTATACTTATTCAATCCGCGTTTCCGTGCCAATTCCATTTGTTCGACCAATGCAGGTGAATTGTTAATGGGAATTCCTTCTCCATATCTGCTGGTCGAAACCATCCAGCCGCAAAGTGTCGGGAAGTTATAAACATTCGGATTGGCATTATTCAGTTCAGCCAGTATCCTGCCATAATCCTCCAGAGCAGTAAAAGGATTTGTTGTGACGAAATTCAGGTAAAAATCATCTTCTGATTCCCATGTTACACCAGGAGGGATTCTTTTACCTTGTGGATCGCAAATAGAAAGTGTCATGTAAGGCTGTTTTCCTTCATACTTGTAACCTCCCTGGGTAGTGCCTTTTTTTTCCCCCTGGTACGTTTCTATCTCTCTAAAAAACTCTTTATAAGTTGCGCCTCCGGTAACCAGTGTTTTTCTCGATTCTTCCGCATCAGCAGCTTTATATGTGAGCATAATGCTATTCACCGCATTGATCTTCCAGGTATCTTCAACGAAATTTGGTTCAGCACCGGCTCCTCCTCTCAGAACTTTTGGATCAATGACCTTTTGATTTTCAAATAATTTACCCTGAAATAACACATCTGCCTGTCTCACACGAACTTCATAATTGAAATCATTTTTCACACCCCAACCGATCAAAACAAAAGGCTTGTTCTCAGGCAGTGTAATATCTATAAAACGGGCAGGATCATACCCTTCCTCAGGTATATACCATACGCGCATTTTCTTTCCATTACTAGCGTCAATCTGCTCGGCCCGGATAATTTGTTTGGGTGTTTTCCACATTCTTTGTCCCCTGTCAAGAAGAAATATGGCATTCTGAAACACAATGGTATTGTCTGTTTTATCAATCCCGGAATAGGTTCCGGTTTCTAAATCAAATTCAATTGCCAGTTGGCTGTTCTCTATTACTGCCTGTTCTTTAGACAGCGTAATGGTTTGAGCATTTACTTGTAATGCGATGAAGAAGAGTAATCCAACAATAGTAATTCGCGCTGTATTTATCATTTTCGAAGACTTTAAAATAGTTTATCATTATCCAGATGCATGTATCAGTATTTTTCAATTTCCGATGTACATAAAGCATACTCGGGATTCCACATTGTAAGCATTATAATGTTTTAGATGACATTGTATGTCTACAATTCCGACAATTTATTTTTATCTGCAGAATCCATTAGCCGTCAACTTTAGGGAGCCATCCAAATCATTCGGCCGGCACACTTTTGGCTCTGGCATAAAACTGAGAATGCTAGAGGGATTGAATAAAGAT
>DASQZP010000876.1:0-7557 GCA_035638655.1 Bacteroidales bacterium | reverse complement strand
TCCTACAATGAAACAGGTCCCTGAATTCGGAGGTCGCATACAAATACCTGTTCCAAAAGGTGAAGCAGCCCTCTCCTATCATCATAGGGTAGCTGACAGCCGAAATATCCTTAATAATGAATTACAGTTCTCAGACATTCCTGAAAACAGGATTGGCTTTGACACAAAGCTGGATCTGGTTATTGGCTGCTGGCTGGAAGCTTCGTGGACCAACAAAGAAAAAAATGTGGGTATCTATACCAATCAGGAAATTATGAATGTCGGCATGGATTACACCTTTGGGATTGGGAACGGACTCACTGTTACTTTTGAACAATTACTGGCTGCTTACGACAAAAAGCCTTTTGAGCTGAATCAATCTGTTTCTTTCTCCTTGCTGAGTATATCTTATCCTGTTGGCATTTTTGACAACATAAATGCCATCATTTACTACGACTGGACCCATCAGGCAGCTTATAATTTTGTCAATTGGCAGAAGCAATTTAATAATGTTTCGCTTTACCTGATGGCATATATAAATCCAACAACCTATCAAATTCCCACGCAGGGAGATGTAGATAATTTCTATGCCGGAAAAGGCATTCAATTCATGTTTGTTTACAATCACTAATCCACTTTTTCAAAATATACTATCATGAAAAATTCAACAATCATAAAAACGGAGCACCTCACCAAATCATTCCCAATGGGTAAATCGCGGTTTACTGCTCTTCAGAACATTACTCTTGAGGTAAACAAGGGTGAATTTACCGGACTAATCGGCCCCAGCGGTTCAGGCAAAACAACGTTGCTCAACATTATCGGGTCACTGGATACACCTTCGGAAGGAGAAGTCTGGGTACTGGATCAAGCGGTAAGCAAACTTAATGCCCGCGAAGCAGCTCAACTTCGTAAAATGAACCTGGGTTTTATCTTTCAGAGCTATAATTTGCTGGGTGTACATACAGTATTTGAAAATGTGGAATTTCCGCTTCTCTTGTTACATTATACAGCCACAGAACGCAAAAAGATGGTCATGGATGCTTTGGAATGGGTCGGGCTCACCGGCAAGGTCAAATCAAAGCCACCACAATTATCCGGAGGGGAATGTCAGCGGGTGGCTATTGCACGGGCAATGGTTAAACGCCCTGAAATGGTGCTGGCTGACGAACCTACCGCCAATCTGGATGCAGCCAACTCCCACAACATCTTGCAAACGATGGTCAAACTGAACAATGAGTTGCATACCACTTTTCTTTTTGCCACGCATGATGAGAAAGTGATCACTTACCTGCGCAGAAAGATTTATCTGCTGGATGGTAAGATTGCTAAAGACGAAACAATTAACCAACAAACTGTACAATCATGAAAACGGCGTTTATTCTGGCATACCGAAACCTGATAGGAGCTGGTTTGCGTACCTGGCTTAATGTGATTGTCCTGTCATTTTCCTTTGTGGTGATCATCTGGATGAAAGGTATTCTTGCCGGCTGGGACCATCAGGCCAAAACGGATATGCAAAACTGGCAGATCGGGGGCGGACAGTACTGGCAGGAAAACTATGATCCATACGATCCGTTTACCCTCACAGAGAGCCATGCAGTCATCCCTGAAACTTTAAGAAATGAGATCTCTTCCGGCAATATGGTACCTGTGCTAATTACCCAGGGCACTATTTACCCGGCCGGCCGCATGCAAACCATCCTGATTAAAGGGATCAGTCCGCACCAAAACCTGCTGATGCTGCCCACCCAATACCTGGACACAGTCACCAGCTCCATTCCTGCCATTATTGGTGCCTCCATGGCACGAGCCAATAAGCTGAATAAAGGAGACCATATAACCCTGCAGTGGCGCGATGCGAATGGTACTTTTGACGCAACTGATGTACTGATCACCCACATATTCTCCACCAATGTACCGGCAATTGACGGCGGACAGATATGGATACCCCTGAAAAAGTTGCAATCTATGATGCTGCTTTCCGGTCAGGCTACTGTTCTTACTTTCAGGGACAGCGGGAAAGATCGTCCTAAACTGGCCGGGTGGAAACTGAAACCAACCAAAGAACTCACGGCAGAGATTGACCAGTTGATAAAGACCAAATCAATCGGGCAATCCGTCTTTTACATCATACTGTTACTCCTGGCCTTACTGGCAATCTTTGACACCCAGGTGCTTTCAATTTTCCGCCGGCAGAAGGAAATTGGTACATACATTGCCCTGGGCTATACAAGGCGGGAAGTAGTGGGGCTTTTTACCATCGAAGGAGCCATGCATGCGGTGCTGGCTGCCGTTTTATCCGCTGCCTATGGCATACCGTTCCTTCTGTGGCAGGCCAACACCGGCTGGACACTTCCGGTAGAAGCCAGTGATTACGGGATGGCCATGGCCCAGACTCTTTACCCCGTTTACAGTGCCGGACTGGTACTCTCCACGATATTAATCGTCATGCTGGCTACTACGGTCGTTAGTTACTGGCCCTCAAGAAGAATTGCAAAAATGAACCCAACTGAAGCACTAAGGGGGAAAATACAATGATACGATTTCTTTTTAAAGGACTGTTGCGCGACAAAGGAAGAAGCAGATTACCTGTTCTGGTGGTTGCCATTGGTGTGATGCTCTCGGTGTTACTGCATGCCTATGTGAACGGGATCATGGGCGACACCATTGAAATGAACGCCCGTTTTGCTACCGGCCATGTGAAAGTCATGAGCCGTGCCTATGCCGAAAATGTAAATCAGTTACCCAACGACCTGGCCTTACTGGATGTTGGTAACCTAATGAAGAAACTAGATAGTCTCTATCCCGAAACAGAATGGGTACCCAGGATCAAATTCGGTGGTCTCATTGATGCCCCGGACGAAAAAGGAGAGACCAAAACACAGGGGCCAGCTGTTGGCATGGGTATCGATCTGCTATCTGGCAATTCACATGAAGCAGACAGGCTGAATCTTAACGGATCTCTGGTAAGGGGTCATCTACCGGAAAAACCAGGCGGAGCATTGCTCAGTGAACAATTTTCTCAAAAGCTAAAAGTAAGTCCGGGAGACACAGTCACCCTCATTGGCTCAACCATGAACGGTGAGATGGCCATGTACAATTTCAGGGTAACCGGCACCATCCGTTTCGGATCTGCAGCACTCGACAGAGGCATGATCATTGCTGATATTCAGGATGTTCGGAAGGCGCTGGACATGCAGGATGCCGCTGGTGAAATTACCGGTTTCTTTAAAAAGGGTTATTACAATCAGGAAAAGGCAGATAAAATGGTAAAACAGTTTAATGCTTTATATACAAATACTAACGATGAATATACCCCTGAAATGGTAAGTCTGAGAGACCAGGATAATATGGCACTGTACGTAGATATGTCAAAAAGTATGTCGCTTATCGTTACGATGATTTTCATGGTGGCCATGTCACTGGTATTATGGAACGCCGGCTTACTGGGAGGACTCAGGAGATACGGGGAGATCGGGCTGCGACTGGCCATCGGGGAAGAAAAACGGCACGTATATCTTACCATGATTGCTGAAGCAGTAATGATTGGCATTGCCGGGTCGGTACTGGGCACTCTGTTCGGACTGTTCTTTGCCTGGCTGATACAACATTTCGGGATCGACATCAGCGCTATGATGCAGGGTGCTTCAGTTATGATGCCTTCAAAAATCCGTGCCCATATCACGCCCCCTGATTTTTACATCGGTTTCATACCAGGGGTGATCTCCACGGTGATTGGGACAGCCCTGGCCGGGATTGGAATCTACAAAAGAAAAACAGCACAACTGTTCAAAGAACTTGAAGTTTAATTTGGTGCTTACATCATAACTTGATTAAAGATAAAACTGTCAGACACCTTCAACGACATTTAAAAATTAAAGGCAACCTGCATGACAACAAAAACTTACATTTATACCAGCAAGGTGTCTGACAGTTTCAAATGTTTAAAATAAAATATGACTATCGGAAATCATGTATAAAGCTAATATCTATTTAAAATATTGTCAGAGAATGCATGCTTACGCTGCCCCCTACCCCCTGAAGGGGGCTCTCGCGCGGTTTACCAATTTCAAATTCAGTATTAATTTGTGCGCTGGCTCCCCTGCCTGTACTGCGTTCGGCAGGCAGGCCTTTAGGGGAAAACAGGGGCTGAGCGAAAGCATTGTAAAATCTGATTCATTTTAAATTATATTAATCATTCCCGATAGTCATAAAATAAAATTGTATTTCATATTATTTAATAATGAAAAAATCATGAAAACCATTGTATTTATTCTGCTTGCAGCAACAACATCAACGTTATCCGCACAACCCTCTGCAGAAGAGATCCTGAAAAAGGTGGATAAGAATATGTCTTCAGAGAACAGGATTTTTGAATCCTCCATGACGATTCACGGGAAAAGAAACAGCCGTACCATGACCTCAAAAACCTATTCAGTCGGAGACAAGAAATCGTTTACTGAATATCTTTCACCTGCAAGGGAACAGGGTACCAAAATGCTGAAACTGGAAGATCAGTTGTGGATCTATTCCCCGTCAACAGACCGCACTATTCAGATCTCCGGACATATGCTCAGGCAATCTGTAATGGGTTCTGACCTGTCCTATGAAGATATGATGGACGACCGCAAGCTTACGGATGTTTATAACGCAAGGGTAACCGGCAAAGAAACCATTGATGGCAGGGAAACATGGGTACTTAAGCTGGATGCCAAAGTGGATGATGTGGCCTATGCGAAACGGAAAGAATGGATTGATACCGAAAGGTATATCCCATTGAAAGAGGAACTATATGCCAAAAGCGGAGAATTGCTGAAAAGGGCCACCATGAAAAATGTGAAACAACTGGACGGTCGGTGGTTTCCCACGACAGTTATTTATAAAGACATGCTGAAACAAGGCGATGGGACTGAATTTAATATTACAAACATTAAGTTCAACCAGGATATACCGGAATATATTTTTACCAAGGCTGCATTGAAAAGGTAGAAAAGTAAAGCCTACTCTTTTCTGTACTTTAGCTACGCTTCTCCTGTACTTAAGCTGTACTTGTTCTGTACTTAAGCTGTACTTGTTCTGTACTTAACATTAATTTCCCTCTTACATTTCGTTATTAACACAAAAACTTTACCTTTAAAAAGAATATACTAACTACAAACCAATCTTTACAGGATGAATTTTAATTTCATAAATTTAATTACCAGGATTAACATAATCTCTCTGGAAATTTATTTTCTGCATAAACATGAACATTTTTCCTTTCTGAACTGGATATAATATAAACCTCTCCCTTTTTAATTGCAAACTACTATGAAAAAAACACTGATTCTTGGATTTTCGGTTGCGCTCACAGGATGCCATCATCAATATCCCAAACAAACTGAAAAAAATGATCTCCCCAATATTGTTTACATCCTGGCAGACGACCTGGGTTATGGTGATATAGGATGTTTTGGGGCAAAAGATATTGCTACGCCCAATATTGATAATATTGCAAAAGAGGGAATCCAGTTTACCTCATTTTATTCAGCATCACCGGTTTGCAGTCCTTCGAGGGCCGGATTTCTTACCGGGAGATTGCCTCAACGGATGGGCATCGATGGTGTGTTTTTTCCGGAAAGCTTTACAGGCATGCCTCCTCAGGAAGTTACAATTGCAGAGATGCTGAAAGAAAAAAAATATGCTACAGGGATCATCGGGAAATGGCACCTTGGACACCGCAGAAAATTTCTGCCTTTACAGCAGGGATTTGACAGTTATTTTGGTATTCCTTACAGCAACGACATGGCCAGCGTGGTTTATATGCGGGGCAATGATGTTGTGGATTATCATGTTGATCAACATTATATCACACAACGCTATACAAAAGAAGCTGTCAGTTTCATCCGGCAACACAAAGACCAGCCTTTCTTTCTTTATCTGGCACACAACATGCCACATGTTCCCATCTATGCCTCTGAAAAATTCATGGGTACCTCTCAACGAGGCCTTTACGGAGATGTGGTACAGGAACTCGACTGGAGTGTGGGACAGGTCATTCATACGCTGGATTCCCTGCATTTACTGGATAATACGCTGGTAGTCTTCTCAAGTGACAACGGACCCTGGCTCGTCATGAAGCAATTTGGCGGATCAGCCGGTATTTTACGCGAAGGTAAATTTTATACTTTTGAAGGTGGAATGCGGATACCCACCGTAGCGATGTGGAAAGGTCACATCCCCAAAGGCATTGTATATAAAAACATGGCCAGTCAGATGGACTGGTTTCCAACATTTGCAAAAATAGCCGGTATTTCCCTTCCTGACAGTCTTGTGCTGGATGGCAGAGATATTTCCAGTATACTTTATCAAAATGAGGAACGGGCCGACAGCACCTATCTGTATTTCAACGGGAGTGACCTCCAGTGCTTCAGAGAAGGGAAATGGAAGGTTAAGAAGCCGTTTGCGGGCTATCCCGGCAGCAGCTGGAAAAACGCATCTCCTCCTCATGACAGTCTGCTAATCAACCTGCAGGATGATCCCGGCGAAAGAGTAAATCTCTTCGATAAATATCCTGATAAGGCCAGAAATCTGTTTAAAGAGATGCACGAAAAACAAAAAGATATGGGGTCGTTGCCTCCACCTCTCGTGTTAAGGACACCTGCTGATGAAAGTCAAAGAAATCTGTTATATCCTAAAAATTAAATAAAGATGAAAAAAGTTATTCTGCCAATCGTTCTGCTCATTTTTATATTTTTCAGTGGTGTAAAGGTTTTTAGCCAACCTTTTAAAGTAATGACGTATAATATTCGCCTGGCCCTGGCCAGTGATAAGGAAAATCGGTGGGAAAACAGAAAAGCTTCGATGGCGGAGCTGATAAAACATTATCAGCCGGAAATATTTGGCATACAGGAAGGCCTATACAGGCAGGTGCATTATCTTGACAGCAGTCTGACCAGTTATCATTATACTGGCGTGGGACGAGATGATGGCAGGACAAAAGGTGAGTACAGTGCCATTTTTTATGATACCACTAAATTTAAACTCCTGGATCATGGCACATTCTGGCTGTCAGAACACCCTGAGAAAGTTTCCATGGGATGGGATGCGGCTTATATCCGGATCTGTTCCTGGGGCTTGTTTGAAGATATACAAAACGGTAAAAAATTCAGGATGTTTAACACCCATTTTGACAATGAAGGTGTGGTGGCCCGGAAAGAAGCCGCCCGCCTTATCCTGGACAGAATTGATTCACTTAACCAGGATCACCTGCCTGTGATAATGACCGGCGACCTCAACAGTGAGCCTGACAGTGAATCGGTAAAGATCCTGAAAAGCAAACTGACCGATGCGAAAAGTATATCATTACAGGCACCCTATGGTCCAACAGGAACATTTACAGGCTTTAATCCGGAAAAAGTTATTGACAACAGAATTGACTATATCTTTGTGAATGGATTTAATGTGCTGTCATATACTCATATTGATGACCGGAGAAAAGATAATTATTTTGTCTCCGATCATTTGCCGGTTATGGCAGGACTTGGTTTCGTCCGTTAATGTTATTCAGTTGTTTATCCGAAAGCCTTCGGACCG